>NZ_JBEZUT010000067.1:0-30896 GCF_040636595.1 Kitasatospora sp. NPDC036755 | reverse complement strand
GCTGGTCGGCTTGACCGCGTCGGCGACCTCCAGCACGGCCCGCGCCTCGCCGTCCCAGCCGACCGCGATCGCGGTGCGGCCGGCCGCCTCGGCGGTGCGCTTGGCCTCGGCCAGCGCCTCGGGCAGGTGCTGCGACCACTCGTTCAGCAGGGCCTCCCGGCCGGCCACCACGGCGTGGCCGTCCACCACGCCCTGGACGCCCAGGCCCGGGACGTTCTCGAAGCCCTCGACGGCGGGCAGTTCGCCGGCCTTGGCGGCGGCGTTGGCGATCGCCCGGGCGATCGGGTGTTCGGAGGCGTGCTCCAGGGCGCCGGCCAGGCGCAGCGCCTCGGCCTGGTCCACGCCCTCGGCGGTGTGCACCGCGAGCAGGGTCATCTGGCCGGTGGTGACGGTGCCGGTCTTGTCCAGGACGATGGTGTCGACCTTGCGGGTGGACTCCAGGACCTCCGGGCCCTTGATCAGGACGCCCAGCTGGGCGCCGCGGCCGGTACCGACCAGCAGGGCGGTCGGGGTGGCCAGGCCGAGGGCGCACGGGCAGGCGATGATCAGCACGGCCACGGCGGCCGTGAAGGCGGCGGTCCAGCCCTCGCCGGTGCCCAGCCAGTAGCCGAGGGTGGCCACCGCGAGGGTGATCACGATCGGTACGAAGACCGCGGAGATCCGGTCCGCGAGGCGCTGGGCGGCGGCCTTGCCGTTCTGCGCGTCCTCGACCAGCTTGGCCATCCGGGACAGCTGGGTGTCCGCGCCGACCCGGGTGGCCTCGACCACCAGCCGGCCGCCCGCGTTGACGGTGGCACCGGTGACACCGTCGCCGACCCCGACCTCGACCGGCACGGACTCGCCGGTCAGCATCGAGGCGTCCACCGCCGAGGCCCCCTCGACCACTGTGCCGTCGGTGGCGATCTTCTCGCCCGGCCGGACCACGAAGCGGTCGCCCACCGCGAGGTCGGCGATCGGGACGCGCACCTCGGCTCCGCCGCGCAGCACCGTCACGTCCTTGGCGCCCAGTTCCAGCAGCGCCTTGAGCGCGGCGCCCGCGGTGCGCTTGGAGCGCGCCTCGAAGTAGCGGCCGGCCAGGATGAAGGCGGTGACGCCGGCCGCCGCCTCCAGGTAGATGTTGGACGAGCCGTCGCCGCGGGCGATGGTGAACTCGAAGCCGTGCCGCATGCCGGGCATCCCGGCGTCGCCGAAGAACAGCGCCCACAGCGACCAGAGGAACGCGGCGAGGGTGCCGAGCGAGACCAGGGTGTCCATGGTCGCGGCGCCGTGCCGGGCGTTGGTGAACGCGGCCCGGTGGAACGGCCAGGCGGCGTAGGTGACGACCGGCGCGGCGAGGGTCAGCGACAGCCACTGCCAGTTGTCGAACTGGAGGGCCGGCACCATGGCCATCGCGATCACCGGCACCGCGAGCGCCACCGCGGTGAACAGCCGCCGGCGCAGCGGGGCCAGTTCGTCGACCGGCCCGGCGGTCTCGGCGCCCGCGCCCTCGGCGACCGGGGGCTTGGGCAGCGCGGCGGTGTAGCCGGTGGCCTCGACGGTGGCGATCAGGTCGGCGACCTCGACTCCGCCCTCGAAGGAGACCTTCGCCTTCTCGGTGGCGTAGTTGACGCTGGCCGTGACCCCGTCCATCCGGTTGAGCTTCTTCTCGATCCGGGCGGCGCAGGAGGCACACGTCATGCCGCCGATCGTGAGTTCCACCTCCGCTGAGGCGGGTGCCTGCGTAGTCATCGTCGCTCCTCGTGACGTCGTCCTGCGGTACGTTCCACGGCCGGGCCTTCATACCTCGGAGGGGTATCGGGCGGTGCCGGGTTCATTTATACCCCCGAGGGGTATTGATGACAAGGGTTGTGCGATACCCCCGGCAGGTATTTTTCCCGGGCGGGATCCCCTTGACTCGATACCCCCAAGGGGTATTCACTCAAGGGCATCGAGACACCGCGACGCCCGGGACCCCAGGGGCGTCGAGGCATCGAGCAGCCAAGGCGCGCCCGCACGGCCGGACCGCCCGCACGGAACCCCCGAGGAGGGCCGCATGGCCGGCTACCACGCCGACAAGGACCAGCTCCTGCGCCGACTGCGCCGCGTCGAGGGACAGATCCGCGGCCTCCAGCGCATGGTCGACGCCGACACCTACTGCATCGACACGCTCACCCAGGTCTCGGCCGCCACCAAGGCCCTCCAGTCCGTCGCGCTGCACCTGCTCGACTCCCACCTCGCCCACTGCGTCCACGACGCCATCGCGGACGGCGGCACCGAAGCCGACGCCAAGATCGCCGAGGCCACCCAGGCCATCGCCCGACTCATGCGGGCCTGAGCCCGCCCCCACCCCACACCTCCTTACGACCCCCGAGGGGACCCCGCCATGAACACCGCCCTGCGCATCACCGCCTTCACGGCCGGCCTGGCCGCCTCCTTCGGCCTCGCCCTCGGCGTCGGCCACGCCACCGGCAGCCCCTCCCCCAAGCCCGCCATGGCCGGGCACCCGGGGCATACGGGGCACGCGGCGGAGACGGAGGGGGCCGGCGGCGGCGCCGGGCACGCCTCCGGCGAACACCCGCCCGGCGGGCTGCAGGTCTCCGAAGACGGCTACACGCTCAGCGTCGACACCCCCTTCGTCACCGCCGGCTCCCCCACCGACCTGCGCTTCCGCATCCTCGGCACGGACGGCACGCCCGTCACCGCCTACCAGCGGCAGCACGAGAAGGAACTGCACCTGATCGTCGCCCCGCGCGACCTGTCGACCTTCCAGCACCTGCACCCGACCCTCGCCGCCGACGGCACCTGGAGCGCCCCCACCGACATCCCCGCCGCCGGGGAGTACCGGGTCTTCGCGGACTTCACCCCGGCCGGCCGGAACGAGGGCCTCACCCTCGGCGCCGACCTCCACGCCGCGGGCGACCTGCGGCCCGCCCCGCTGCCCGAGACCGGCCGGACCGTCACCGTCGACGGCTACACCGTCACCCTGGACGGCGACCTCACCCCCGGGCACAGCGGCCCGCTCACCCTGAACGTCAGCAAGGACGGCACGCCGGTCACCGACCTCCAGCCCTACCTCGGCGCGTACGGCCACCTGGTCGCCCTGCGCGCCGGCGACCTCGGCTACCTCCACGTCCACCCGGACACCACCGCCCCGGGCCCCGGGATCGGCTTCACCACCACCGCCCCGAGCGCCGGCAGCTACCGGCTCTTCCTGGACTTCCGGCACCAGGACACCGTCCACACCGCCGCGTTCACCCTCACCGCGGCCACCCCCCAGCACTGACCGCCCCCGCCGCGCACAGGAGTGCCGGGCGATCCGCCACGGATCGCCCGGCACTTTCCCGTTGCCCCGCGCCATGGGCTCGCGGCATGCACCGCACACTGACCGACCTCGCCCGCTGCCTCCACGGCGACGAGCACGGCTCCACTCCCGCCTGCGAACTCGACTGGGAGCACCAGGAGTTCCTCTTCATCGAGCGGCTGACCTTCGCCGGCGCGGAGGAGATCCTCACCATGCTCCGCACACTCTCCCCGCAGCTCACGGACGGCCGCCTACCGGTCCGGGCCCGCAACCTCGCCTACCGGCTGCTCGTCCTCCAGCGCCTCGACGACCCGGCCCTCATGCGCGAGGCGGCCGACAGCCTCTCCCCGCACGGCCCGGACTGGGACGACATCGCCGAGGACCTGAAACGGCGCGCCGACGCACTCGACCCGCGGTGAGCATCAGGGGCGACACACCGGACCGAAGTCGCCCAGCGGAACAGCCGGGCCGCAGTGGCGCTGGTCGCCACTGCCGCGGAAGCCCCTGGCCAGAGGGCGCGGGCGGCGGCGCCGTCGATGCGGATCGACTCGCCGTTGACGTAGGCGGCGTCGTCGGAGAGCAGGAAGGCGGCGAGTCCGCCGATCTCGGTGGTGCCCCACAGCGGCCGAGCCCTCTCGCGGCGCCGACGAAACACCGCGCGAGAAGTCGGTCCGGCCGACTTCTCGCACCGCCCGCACCGCGGGGTGGTCAGCGCCCCGGGCAGCCGCGCCCGGCCGCACCTCGGGACGGTTCGGCGGCGGCTTCGGCGGCGGCTTCGACGGCGCGGGCCAGGCAGACGACCAGGCAGCGGGTGGCGGGGTGGCGTACGGCGCGCAGCAGGACGGTGGTGGCTTCGCGGCGGGTCATCGGGTGCTCCTTCGACGCGGGGTCGCCACCGCCGGGGACCGTGTCGGTCGACGTGGTCCCCGGCGGTCGGGCGGGACGGTGGACGGCCTCACGCGGCCGCGGACTCCTCGACCCCGGGCCGCGGGGTGCGCAGGGTGGCCGCCGCGAGCAGTCCGCCGACCACGGCGATCGCCGCGGAGCCGAGGAAGGCGGCGGAGAAGCCCGAGGTGAGGCCCTCGACGGTGGCGTCCGGGGTGCGGGCGCCGGCCAGGGCGGTCATCGCGGCCAGGCCGAGCGCCGAGCCCACCTGGTAGCCGGTGTTGACGATTCCGGAGGCGAGGCCGCCGTCCTCCGGGGGCGCGCTGGAGATCGCGGTGCCGAGGGAGGGGATGAAGGCGAGCGCCATGCCGGTCGCGGCGAGCAGCGAGGCGGGCAGCACGTCGGTCCAGAAACCGCCGTCGGGGCGGGCGAACGCGAGCCCGATCAGCCCGGCACCGAGCGCAAGCATGCCGGTGACGACCAGCGGCTTGGGGCCGAACCGGGCGATCAGCCGGGGCGCCAGGGTGATCATGATGGCCATGATGGCGACGGTCATCGGCAGCAGGGCCGCGCCACTGGCGAAGGCGCCGAGGTGGAGCACCTGCTGGAGGTAGAGGTTCAGGAAGAACCACATCGGCACCCAGGCCGCGGCGAGCAGGAACTGGGCGAGGTTGGCCGCGCCGAGGTTCGGCACCCGGAAGATGCCCAGCCGCATCAGCGGCTCGCGGCGCCGGCCCTGGACGACCACGAAGGCGACCAGCAGCAGGGCCGCGCCGGCCAGCGTCAGCAGGGTCGGCGCCGAGGCCCAGCCCTCCACCGGGGCGCGGACCACGGCGTACACCGCGGCGGCCAGGCCGCCGGTGACGGTGAGCGCGCCGACGATGTCGACGCCGCCGCCGCGCCGGGGCGCGGCGGGCATCAGCACGGGGGTGGCGAGCAGGGCGACCACGGCCACCGGGATGTTGACGTAGAACACCCAGGGCCAGCTGATGTACTGGGTGATCAGGCCGCCGAGGAAGACCCCCGCGGTGCCGCCGGCCGGGGCCGCCGCGCCGTACAGTGCGAAGGCCTTGGTCAGTTCCTTCGGGTTGCCGCCGAAGAGCGTCATCAGCAGGGTGAGCGCCGAGGGGGCGATCAGTGCGGCGCCGAGGCCCTGGACGCCGCGCCCGGCCAGCTCGGTCGGGACGTCCCGGGCGAGGCCGGCGAGCAGTGAGCCCGCGCCGAGGACCGCCCAGCCGGCGCTGAACAGGCGGCGGGCGCCGAGCAGGTCGGAGAGCCGTCCGCCGAGCAGGAGCAGGCCGCCGAAGGCGACCACGTACGCGTTGAACACCCAGGACAGGTCCTCCCGGCCGAAGCCGAGGGCGTCCTTCATCTCGGGCAGGGCCACCCCGATGATCGAGGTGTCCATGATCACCACGAACTGCGCGGCGGCGATCAGCGCCAGCGCGCGCCACCTCCGGGGGTTCGGCCCGGTGCTGTCGGTTGACATCTCTTGCTCCCTATCCGTCAGGGGTACCGGCCGGGGCGGGAGCCCGCGGCGGGCGCCGCCGGCCGTCAACTTCCGCCGGGCATACGGGAGGTATGCCGGTCGACGGGCCGGTGGGGACGACCGAGAACATACCCTAGGGGGGTAAGGTTCAGTCAACGGAAACGATAGGGGTGGGGGGTATTCGGACAGGGCGCGGCCGCGGGCGGCGGTGCCGCGACCACCGACGGGGTTCCACGAGGCGTCACGCAGGATCGTCGTGACGTTCCGACCGCCTCCCCGGCGGCGGTCGGAACGTCACGACGAGCGTCCGGAGACCGGCCGCGGCCCGCGCGCGCGGTGGAGGGCACCGGCACCCGGCCGGCCCCGCGCCGTCACCCCGGGAACCGGATCACGTCCGGATCACGTCCGGATCACGTCCGGGGCGGGGCCGGCGGGAGGTCACCGGCCCGGTCGACGGCGGCCGAGGCGATCACGGCGGAGGTGCCGACCACCGTCCCGGCCGGCCCCGCGTCGCCGTCCTCGCCGAGGACCGTGCGCTCGCCCAGGAACGCGTACGTGCCCCGGTCGAAGAGCCACTGGGTCTGCCGCCCGTACGCCGTACGGGCCACGGCGACGCCCTCGCGCCCGGCGGCGTCGACGGCCGAAGGGACCACCGTGACGCCCGGGATCCGCTCCGCGGCCCGGTAGAGCGCGGCACCGACCGGCGGCGGCGCCCACGTCTCGGCCAGCAGGTCGCCGATCGCCGTGAACGCCCGCTGGTCCGGATCCTGCCCCTGGCCCCGGGTCTGTTCCCGGATCAGCGCCAGCAGGGCGTCCGGATCGGTGGGCAGCGCGGCGACGAACGCGTGGGTGGGGTCACCGATCGACGGGCCGCCCCCACCCGGCGCACCGCCCCTTTCCGACACTCCGGGCCGGGCCGTCGCCGCCGGTCCGTCGAGGTGGAGGACCGGTCCGCTCTCGTCGATCCGGGTGTCCGGCCCGCCCTCCTCGCGCAGCAGGCCGGGGCGGGTGCCGTCGGCGGACCGCCAGACCTGCCGGGTGTGCACCGGGGCCGGCGTCGCGGGGCCCCCGGCGGCGCTCTGCGCCGCGAAGGAGACCCTGCTCTCGACATAGACGAACTGGTCGGCGCGGACGGCCGGTTGCTCCACCGCGGCGGCGGCGAGGGCGATCCGGTCGAGGAGCCGCACGGCTTCGGAGGCTCCGCCGGCCCCGCCTCCGGCCACCACGCCGCCCCGCCCGGCCGCGCCGCCCGTGCCGTCCACCGTCACGGCGGCGGCGATCGCCAGGGCACCGGCGAGCACCGGCACCACGATCCGCAGCGGGCGCCGGTGCCGGGCCGGGGGCCGGGTCGCGCCGCGCGGCGCCTCCGCGGTCGCGACGGCCCGGCGCAGCACCTCCGCCCTCAGCCGCAGGTAACGGTCCGCGTCCAGTCCGGGCACCGCCGGCGGGGGCAGCAGGGCGGCGAGTTCGCGGCGATCGGACTCCCCGGGCCCCGCGGGCTCCCCGGGCCGGCCGGGCGGCGGGAGCTGCGTACCGTGCCGTGGGGTGGTGTTCATCCGTGGCTCTCCTGGGTCGACGGTCTCAGCGCGGGAATGCGGCCCGGCCGGCGCGCGGGGATCCGGCCCCCGGCCCTGGCCGTGGCGGCGGCCCTGGCCGTGGCGCCGACCGTGGCCTCGGCCTCGGTGAGTTCGCGCAGCCGGGCCCGGGCCCGGGAAAGCCGCGAGCGGACGGTGCCGACCGGCGTGCCGAGCGCCTCGGCGGCGCTCGCGTAGTCCAGTCCGGCCCACACCACGAGGGTGAAGACCTCCCGGTCCCGGCGCCGGAGCCGGGCGAGGGCGCGGCGGGCGGCGCGCAGCTGCTCGGTGTCCGCGAGGTGCGCGACCAGGTCGTCGGCGAAGTCCGGGACCGAACCGCGCTCCGGGAGCCGGGCGAGCGCGAGGTCACGGCGCCTCCGGGCGCGCGCGTTGCGGCGCATGACGTTGGTCGCGATGCCCAGCAGCCACGGGCGCAGCCCGTCGCCGTCGGGATGCAGCCCCTCCCGCCCCCGCCACGCCTCCAGGAAGGTCGTCGAGACGACGTCCTCGGCCTCCGCCCAGTCGCCCGTCACGCGGAGGGCGTAGCGGTACAACACCTGGGCGTGCTCGTCGTACAGCTCGCCCAGGACATCGGGGTCGCCGCGGCGGAGACGCGTTCTCGTCAGTGCTTCCACGCTCTGCCCTGCCCGGTCCGCCGCCCGGGTTCCGGTGACCTGCGTCACAGCACCCGCGCCACTGCGGGCGTGATCCCGATCACGGGAACTCGGCTGCCCGCCCGGGCAGTACGGGGCATGACCACGACTCCCGCCCACCGCCCCGTCCCCCGCCGTTCCGTTTCCCGCCACGCCGTTCCCCGCCGACACGCCCTCCGCGCCCTGGCCGTCGCCGTCGTCCTGGTCGGCACCTCGGCTCCCGTCTTCGGCGGCACGGCCACCGCCGCCGAGCCGGAGACGCACACCCTCACCATCAGGCACCTGGACCATGACGGCCGACCGGCCGCGGCCTACCGCACCCACCTCGCCGGGATCTTCGCATCCGGTGTCGAGCAGGTCCTGGAGCAGCAGGACGCCTCCGGTGTCACCACCGTACGGCTGCCCAAGGGCCGGTACCTGCTGGACAGCACCCTGACGACGGGTCCGGGGACGGACGGCCCGGTCTGGACGGACTGGATCGTGCAGCCGCGCCTCGACCTCGACCGGGACACCACCGTCACCTTCGACGCGCGGACCACCGCCCCCGTCGACGTCCGGCCCCCGGACGACGGTGCGCGCTTCCTGCAGAGTTCGATGTTCGTCGATGTCACCTACAGGGGCGTCACCAGGAGCGCCAACATCGGCAACCGGTCGACCAACCTGCGTGTGGGCCACCTGGGGCCCGAGACCGAGGCCGGAGCGGTCAAGCAGTGGTTCGACTCCACCTGGGCGACCGACAGCGGCGGCTACCTGCTCGGCCGGACCTTCTCCGGCACCCGCGCCCTGACCGGGCTCTCCCGGCAGTACTCCGCGCAGGAACTGGGCACCCTGAACATCCGCGGCGCCGCCGGCCCGGGCAGCGCCGGCGTCGGTCTGCTCAGCATCGTGCCGAGCGAAGGGGCCTCCGCCGGCGCCCCCCGGGTCATGAGGACGCCGGGCACCGTCACCTTCCTCGTCGCACCCGAGCGCGGCGCCTGGGACATCGGCTTCACCGCCCCCGGCGCCGACGAGGCGACGCGGACCCACTACTCCGCCGAGCGCGTCACCGTCCCGGCCGGGGCCACGGCCACCCAGACCTTCGACGGCCCGGTCTTCGGCCCCGCGCTCACCGACCGCCCCGCGGTGTCGCGCGAGGGCGACCGGATCACCGCCGATGTCCCACTGCTCGCCGACGGCGGCGGCCACGCGCCCTGGGGCCCGACGTTCGACACCGCCTACACCTCGCTGTACCGCGACGGCGTACTCGTCGGCGCCACGTCCGGAGAACCCGGCCGCGGCGAGTTCACCGTGCCGCCGGGCCGGGCCTCCTACCGGCTGGCCACCACGGTGACCCGCAAGGCCGCGGCCGGCGCGACCACACGGGTGAACGCCTCCTGGACCTTCTCCTCGGCCACCACCTCCGGCCCGTCCGCGCTCCCGGTGAGCGTCGTGCGGTTCTCCCCCGACCTCGACCCGGCCGGCGCGGCGGCGGCCGGAAGCACCCTCCGGATCCCGGTCACCGTCCAGGGCGCCGCCGCCGACGGCCGCACCCGTTCACTGACCGTCTCCGCCTCCACTGACGACGGCGCCTCCTGGACCCGACTGCCGCTCGAAGACGGCGCCGTGACCGTCCGGAACCCGTCGGCCGGCACGGCCGTCTCCCTGCGCGCGGAGCTGACCGACGCCGACGGCAACACCCTCGACCAGACCCTCGTCGACGCCTACCGCACCCGCTGACACCCCCGATCACCCGGGGCCGGCGCCGGCCTCTCCCCCAACCGAGGGGGCGGGCGCCGGCCCCGCTGTCGTGTCGGCGACCGGGGTGCGCTCTGGTCGCCGACACGACGAACCGGACGGACATGAGCAACTTCTGGACCGGCGAGGCCCTCTGGGGGGCACCACCTCGGAGAGGACGCCCGGCACCCCGCGCTCCCCCTGCCGCCCTCCGGAAGCAGCTTCGTCGCCCGCCTCGGCGGCGCCGGACCGGGCGACGAGCAGCAGCTCGGCACTGGGGCCACCGGCCGGGCCGGCCGAGCGCCGCCTTCAACACCCTGTTGCTCCGAGCCCCGCTTCCCGGACCTCCCGCTCGCAACGTTCGAGCCACTCCAGGTACCAGGTGCCGAAGGTGTGGGGGCGCCCCTGTGCGTCGACAAACGGCTCGTAGGGCGGGTTGACCGCGCAGTCCCGGTGGCGGAGCTCCCCCCGGCGCGGGCCGACCAGGACGAGCCAGCCGGTCGCCCCGCACCCGTTGTCGCCGATCTGGACCGCCCCGCGCCCGCGCTCCAGGTGCCAGAGCTCGTCACCGGCGGCCCCGAAGGCCTTCCGGTAGTCGGGCAGGTAGTCGCAGTCCCCGTCCCGGGCGGCGGGTTCGTGCCCGGCCGCGCGCAGGGTCGCCAGCTGCCACTCCGCCCAGCCCTCCGTCTCGACGAACGGCCCGCCGGTGTCCGGCAGCCAGGGGTGCTCCTCGTCGTCGTCCGCGACCCACCCCCAGCTCCCGTCGATCCGGCGCAGCGAGGTCAGTGCGTGCTCCGGCCCGGGGCCCCCGGCCCCGACCTCGGCCAGGAACGAGCGGTACTCACCGGGGAGTTCGGCACCGTACTGCGTCTCGACCTCGGCGATCTCGGCCGGAGTCAGGGCGGTCTCGAACAGCGGGTACGGGGACGGCCCCAGGCCGACCGCCCGGCGCCCGGCCTCCTTCACGGCGATGACGCGTTCCCGCACCGCCGTCCAGTCGACGGGTACGTCCACGGCTCCTCCTGTCGACGGCGTGTCAGGAGGCTACCGCCCGGCACCGACACCGGCTCCGACACGGGTGGCCGAGCGCCGGGGGCTCCTTCCCGCCGGGCCGGAGGGCACCACCCGGCCGGCGGTCAGCGGGCGGGGGCGGACGGGGTGAGGTTGCGGTGGATCTCCAGGGCGGCGGTGGAGCGGTTGAGGGTGATGTAGTGCAGGCCGGGGGCGCCCTCCTGGAGGAGTCGCTCGGCCATCCGGGTGGCGTGGTCGACGCCGATGCGGTGGGCCGCCGACCGGTCCCCGCGGGCCGCTTCCAGCTGCCGTGCCAGGGCGGCCGGGAAGGACGCGCCGCTGAGTTCGGCGAAGCGGGCGATCTGGCGCACGTCGGTGGCGGGCATGATCTCCGGGATGACCGGGGTGTCGCAGCCCGCCGCGGCCAGCCGGTCGCGCAGCCGCAGGTAGTGCTCGACGTCGAAGAACATCTGGGTGACGGCGTAGTCCGCGCCGGCCCGGCACTTGGCGACGAAGTACCGGATGTCGCCGTCCCAGTCCGTCGAGCGCGGGTGGCGTTCGGGGAAGGCGGCCACGCCGACGGTGAACGCCCCGCACTCCTTGACCAGTCGGACCAGTTCGGCCGCGTACCGCAGGCCCTGCGGGTGCGGTTCCCAGGCGCCGTTGGGGTTGCCCGGCGGGTCGCCGCGCAGGGCGAGGACGTCGCGGATGCCGACGTCGGCGTAGCGCCGCAGGACGGCCTGGAGTTCGGCGGTGGAGTGGCCGACGGCGGTCAGGTGGGCCACCGGGCGCAGGGTGGTCTGCGCGGCGATCAGTTCGGTGGTCCCGATGGTGCGGTCGCGGGAGGAGCCGCCGGCGCCGTAGGTGACCGAGACGAAGGTCGGCGCGACCGCCTCCACCCGGCGGATCGCCGCCCACAGGGCGCGTTCACCGGCCTCGTCCTTGGCGGGGAAGAACTCGAAGGAGTAGGTCCGCTCGCCGGCCGCGAGGATCTCGCGCAGGCCGCGCGGGGCGCGCCGGGTGGTCTGGTCCATGGGTTCACCTCAGGTGGTGGGTGTCGGTCGTCCGGGGATGCGCGGGAGCTCCTCCACCTTGCCCGGGCACCCGCAACAGGACTGTCACAGCGTGGTGTTGGCGCCCTCCGGTCGGCGCGGAGGCTGTTCACCAACCCCTGGCGGGTACCCTGGGGGGGTATGGTATGTTCAGAAGCGAAGCAGCCGCCCGGACAGTCCGGCCGGCGCCGGGCACCCACGACAGGAGCACACCCATGAGCGAGACCACCGTCACCGTCGAGTCCGCCGCCACCGAGACCTCCTCCTGCTGCGGCTCGTGCGGCACCGACGCCGGCGCGGCCCCGGCCGCCGGATCCACGCTGACCTCGGTGTTCCAGGTGAAGGGCATGACCTGCGGCCACTGCGTCGGCTCGGTGACCGCCGAGCTGACGAAGCTCGACGGCGTCGAGGAGGTCGCCGTGGACCTCACCACCGGCAACGTCACCGTCGGCAGCACCCGGCCGCTCGCCGACTCCGACGTGGCCGCCGCCGTCGACGAGGCCGGCTACGAGCTGGTCGGCCGCGTCGAGGGCTGACCCCTCCCCCCGGAGTCGGCTCGTGCGGTCGGACCACCACCCGCCCGTACGAGCCGACTCCGCCCGACCCGCCCGCCGGTACAGTGAGCGCACGCCTCACCGCACAGGAACCGGAGACGGCCATGGTCAGCTACAGCTCCCACAAGGACGACTTCCTCAAGCGGCTCCGCCGCATCGAGGGCCAGATCCGCGGCCTCCAGCGCATGGTCGAACAGGACACCTACTGCATCGACGTCCTCACCCAGGTCTCCGCCGCCAGCCGCGCGCTCCAGTCCTTCGCCCTCCAACTCCTGGAGCAGCACATCGAATGCTGCGTCCGGGACGCCATCGCCGAGGGCGGCCAGGAGGCGAGCACCAAGGTCCGCGAGGCCAACCAGGCCATCGCCCGCCTCGTCAGGTCCTGACCGGCGACGTCACGGCGACGGGGCGAGCCCCGCGGCACCGCCGCGCACGGGGCGCCGACCTACCGGGTGGGGGTATGCTCGGCGGCCACCGACCGCACCGGGCAGTCGAGTCGGGAGACCGGGGGGATCAGCCGTGCCGTCGATCGAGTTCGTCCGCCGCCTGGACGGCCTGGTCTACCGCTTCGACCCGGACGGCACCCACAACGGCCGGCCCTCGTTCAGACGGCGGGACCTGGACCTCTGGTGCCGGTGGGCGCCGGAGCGCGGCTGGTGCGTGGTCGACGCCGAGGGGGTGCCCAACTCCGGCCCGCTGCTGGGCGAGGACCGGCCCCGGGAGCTCCCGCCGACCGGGCCGTGGCGCAGCTGGAAGGCGGGCAGGTCGTACCTCTACGACCTGCGCCGCGTCGACGGGGAGACCTCCCGACCCCTCTGACGCCCCGATGCCCCGACGCGCCGATGCCCCAAGGCGCCGACTCCTCACCGCGCCGGCTCCCCTACGCGCCGACGCCTCAGACCCGGTCGAGGGGCCGGTGCGGGCCCCCCGGCAGCTCGACGGCGATGGTGTCGCCCGGCCTGACCGGGCCTCCCGTACGGACGACACCCATGACGCCGGCCCGGCGCACGATCGTGCCGTCCTCGGCCCGGCCGACGACCCGCTTGAGCAGGCCCGGCCGATAGGCCTCGATCTGGGCGCACGGGTTGCGCAGGCCCGTGATCTCGACCTCGGCCTCGGGACCGATCCGCAGCACCGCGCCGACCGGCAGGCCGAGCAGGTCGACGCCCTCGGTGGTGATGTTCTCGCCGAGGGCCCCCGGCGCCACGTCGAAGCCGGACTCGTCGAGCTCGGTGAGCAGTTCGCGGTGGATCAGGTGGACCTGGCGCAGGTTGGGCACGGTCGGGTCCTGGGCGACCCGGGATCGGTGCCTGACCGTCACCCCGGCGTGCACGTCGCCCTCGACGCCCAGCCCGGCGAGCAGGGTGATGGCGTCCCGGTTCGGCTTGGTGAACGAGTACTCGGCGTTGCTGCTGACCGCCACCACGGTGCCGTTCATGGTCAAGGGCCTCCTCGCGGACGTACGTTCGATCCACCCGGGAGCATAGCCGCCCTCCCGGCCGTCGCCACCTGCCACTTTCACGGCGGGCCCTCCGAGAGGGCCCGCAGGAGCGGCGGTACCGGAAGTCCGGGGCACTGCGGCCGAGGGTGGCGATGACCAGGGCGGCGCGGTCGGGCCGGCGGCGCCGCCGCCGAGCCGGGCGGGTGTCAGGCCGGCTGCCGCGCGGGCGCCCGCTCGTCCGCGCCGGCGAGCCACAAGTAGACCGGCGCGAGCCCGAGTTCGATGCCCATCAACACCAGCTGGAACCAGTGCGGCCGGCCGTCCACCACGATCGACAGCACCCGCGCGAGGCCTCCCAGCAGGAGGAGCGCCGCCAGCCACCGCACCGTACGGGCGGGCACCGGCCTCTGCCGCGCTGCCGAGATCCAGGCCGCCCCGTACCCGGCGAAGACCGCGCCCATGAAGCGGCCGAAGCTGCCGACCGTCGGGCCGGCGTCCGCGATCCCGGGCATCGCGGCGTTCCCCAGCAGGATGTGGAGGAATCCGATCGCCACGCAGGCGATCCCCATCGTCCACGCGAGCACCCGTAAGGCCCTGGCCATGACCCACCCACCCGTTCCGGAGTCCGGTTGACACGTGTCTACCAAGCTAGCGCCGACAAGTAGACGCGTGTCAAGTAACCTGGCCCGCATGCCAGTCCACGAACGACGCCGGCGGCTCTCCCCCGCCGAGCGACGCGCCCAGCTGCTCTCCGTCGGCGCCCGGCTGTTCGCCGCCCGGCCGTACGAGGAGGTGCTGATGGAGGAGGTGGCCGAGCGGGCCGGGGTCTCCCGGGCGCTGCTCTACCGGCACTTCGCGAGCAAGCGCGAACTCTTCGCCGAGGTCTACCGGGAGGCCGCCTACGACCTGCTCGCCAGGAGCCGGTTCGACCCGGCCGACACCCTGGTCGAGCAGCTGCTCGAGGGCATGGACGCCCACCTGGACTACTTCGTCGCCAACCGGCACGCCGTGCTCGCGGCCAACCGGGTGCTGGCCGGGGACGAGGTGATCCAGACCATCCTGACCGAGGAGCTGGACGCCCTGCGGGAGCGGCTGCTCGGCGTCCTCCCCCTCGCGGACGAGCGGGCGCGCCGGGCGGTGTCCCAAGTCCTGCGCAGCTGGCTGGTGTTCGTCCGGGTGCTGGTCGTCGACTGGCTGACCGAGGAGACCTGCACCCGCACCGAGCTGCGGGACGCCTGCATCGGCGCCGTGCTGGGCGCGCTCCGGCCGCTGCTGCCCGCGGATCCGGCACCCGATTGGGGGCGCCGAGGGCATACCATCGGGGCGTAACGGGGAGAAGCACCATAAGCCTCCAATCCCCTATGAATATACGACAATTGGATGCTCTGACTCCCCTCGATCCGCCGGACCTCCGACCCAGCGAAGGGACCCATGGACTCCGCGACAGCCGACACCCGGACCGCCCTCCCCCCACTCCACCGGCTCCCCACCACACCCGCCCAGCCGCCCCACCCCACCACCCTCCCGGACGGCACCCCCGCGTGGCTGATCACCCGCTACCACGACGTCCGGCAGGTCCTCGGCGACCCCCGGGTCACCCGGGCCGACCTGCATGACGTCGGCACCGCGGGCACCACCGCCGACGTCGCCGCCAACCCGGCGTCCCTGTTCAACCAGGACGGCCCCGCCCACCGCCGACTGCGCGGCACCGTCCAGCGGGCCTTCACCCCGCGCGCCATCGCCGGCTGGCAGCCGTGGGTCGCCGCCGCCGTCCAGCAGTCGGTGGACCGGCTGGTCGCCGCCGGCCCGCCGGCCGACCTCGTCGAGGCGTTCGCCCGGCCGGTGCCGTTCGCCGTCACCACCCGGCTGATGGGCCTCGACGGGGACGGGCCGGACCGCCTCGACGAGGAGCGGCTGCACCGCTGGACCCTCGCCCTGCTCGCCCAGGGCGGGGAACAGCCGGCGGAGGCAACCGCGGAACGGACCACCAGCCGGGCCCCCGCCCAGACCACCGGCCGGGCACCCGCCCGGACCAGCGGCCAGGCCCCCGCCCAAGCCGCCGATCCGGACGCCGCCCAGGCCGAAACCCTCGCCGAATTCGGCGCCTTCATGGCCGAGTTGGTCGCCCGCCGGCGCCGCGAACCCGGCGACGACCTGGTCAGCCACCTGGTCCGGGCCGCCGACCAGGACGGCGGCGTCCCCGAGGAGTCCCTCGTCTTCCTGGTCGCCGGGCTCACCGCCAGCGGCAACGAGAGCGTCGCCGGTGCGCTCGCCAACGCCCTCGTCTACGTGCTCGGCGAACGCCCCGAGCACTGGCCGCTCCTCGCCGACCCGGGCACCGCCGAGCGCACCGCCGAACGCCTGCTGCACTACATCCCGCTCGGCGACGACGAGGCCACCATCCGCCGCACCACCGCGCCGATCGAGGTCGGCGGCGTCACCGTCCCGGCCGGCTCGGTCGTCGCCGTCAGCCTCGGCAGCGCCAACCGCGACCCGGCCGTCTACCCCGAGGGCCTCGACACCGACCTCGGCCTCGCGCTCCCCGCCCCGACCCTCGCCTTCAGCTCCGGCCCGCACTACTGCATCGGCGCGTGGCGGGTCCGGCTGGAGATGCGCGAGTCCCTGCGCCGCCTCGCCACCGCCCTGCCGGGCCTGCGCCTCACCGCCCCGGTCGCGGAGCTCGCCTGGCAGCTCGGCGGCACCACCCGCAGCCCGGCCCGCCTCCCGGTGGACTGGTAGCCGCCCCGCCGGCCACCCGGCGCGCCGTCCGCCGCCCGGCCGTCCGGCGCCACGCCGTCCGGTGCCCTGCCCGGCCTCAGCCGTCGAGCAGGGCGCCGAGCCACCGCTCCCGGCGCCGCTCGATGTACTCGGCGTCGCCGCGCCAGACCTCCCCGTGCCCCTCCGCCCAGAGCCTCACCCAGGGCTGGACCCCGCGGCCCGCCCGATCCCGCAGGAAGTCGTGCATGGCCCGGGTCCGCGGCCCCAACAGGGCTACCAGGGCGCGCCGTTCGTCCTCGTCCAGCCCGTAGGCGTCGACGAACACCCGCAGCCGGGCGGCCGCGTCGGCGTCGGGGAGCCGGAAGTCCGGCTGCGCCGACAGCGGCAGGAACCCGTGCAGCGCGTACGCGAGGTCCCAGAGCCGGGTGCCGGGAGCCGCTGTGTCCCAGTCGATGAAGGACCACTGGTGCTCGGCGCCGACCACGAGGTTCCACGGGGCCAGGTCGTTGTGGGCGATGGTGTCGGCGACGCCGTCGGGCGGCATCAGCACCTGCCAGTGGGCGTCCGGCGGGGGCGTGAAGTCCCGTACGGCGTCGTGGAACTCGCGGATCAGGCGGGCGACCCGGGCCAGCCGACCGGCCGGGTCCAGCAGGCCGAAGTGCTCGGGCCAGACCACCAGACCCGGCTGGTAGGTCAGTACCTCGCGCCCCTGCCCGTCGAGGCCGAGCGGGCGCGGCGCCCCCCGGAACCCCACCGCGTGCAGGTGCTCCAGCAGCGCGTGCACCGCCGGTGTCCACGGCCCGGCCGGGCGGCGCACGGTGTCCCCGACGCGGACCACACCGGCGTTCATGTTCCCGCCGGACAAAGGCTGTTCACCATCGGGCACCAGCCGTTCACCACCGGGCACCGGCCGTTCCCCGGCGGGCACCGGCTCCTCCTCCGCCCGGCTCATCCGAACAACCCCTCCCCCAGCGTCCCGCCCTCCGGCGCGCCCGGCAGGACGTAGGCCACCGCCGACGCCGTGTGCTCGATGAAGGCGTTGAGGGAATCGCGGGCGGCCAGCCGCTCCTGGACCCGGGTGAACTGCGCCGGGTCGCGCATGAAGGCGCAGAACAGCAGGCCGCGGTCGCCCGGGCCGTCGTCGTAGTTGTAGCCCCGGCGCAGCATCCGGGCGCCGCCGTCCAGCCGGGGGCTGGAGAGGCGGACGTGTGCGGTGGCCGGGAGGACGTACGAGCCGTCCGGGTTCTTGGTGTAGATGTCCGGCTCGTCGTGCTCCGCCGTGCCGGTGAGCGGGGCGCCGTCCCCGGCCCGACGGCCCATCACCTGCTCGCGGCGCTCCTCGGGGAGGGCGGCGAAGGCGGCGGTGTCCATCCGGATCCGGCGGTAGACCAGCACCGTCCCGTGCTCGTACGGGCCCGGCGGGCCCCAGACCCACTGCGCGCTCTGCTCCCCGTCCGGGTTCGCCGTGCCGTCCTTGAAGCCGAACAGGTTGCGGGGCGTGGCGCCCCCGGCGGTCCGGGCCAGGAAGCCGGACTGCGTCCACCGGACCGCCGCGCCCGCCGCCCGGGCCGCCGCGTCCACCTGTTCGGCGACCACGGACAGCGGCCAGCGGTCCGCCGCGCACAGCTGGATCACCAGGTCGCCGCCGCCGCGCGCCGGGTCGAGCCGGTCCCCGGCGAAGTCGGGCAGCCCGGCCAGCAGGGCCGGCGGGACGTTCAGCCCCAGTCGGGCGGCGAGGCCGGGCCCGACGCCCACCAGGCTGCTGAGCCGGGCCGGTTGGCCGTCCCGCAGCCGCGCGTCCGCAGGGTCGGCGCCGGCCGCACCGGCCAGCACCCGGGTCAACTCGCCGAGCAGGCCGCGCAGGGCGGCCCGGCCGTCCGAGGCCGCGGCGGGCGCCAGGTCCAGGGCCAGCAGCTGGGTGGCGGGCTGCTGCGCGACCGTCACCCCGGCCTGCCGTTCGCCGTGGAAGGGCACGGACGGCGGTTCCGGCGCCGCCGCCCGGCCGTGGCGCTGCCCGGCGTCGGGGCCGCCCACGGCCAGGGCCGTGACCCCGGCGCCGAGCCCGGCGGCGACCACCGCCCCGCCCGTGATCAGAGCCCTGCGGGCCACCCCGCCGCCCCGGGCGGTCGGTGGCCGGTCCTGCGCCTTTCCGGTTTCGGCATGCATGGGCGACATTGGAGACGATAGAACACGCCGTATGCAACTTTTGACCACACGTCACGTGCGCTCCGGCGCGACGCCCTCGCCGGGGAGCCGCATCGCCAGGCGTCTGCCCGCCCTGCTCGCCGCCGCGGCCCTGGCCCTCTCCGGCTGCTCCTCGGGCGGCTCGTCCTCCTCCGACGCCAAGCACCCGGAGGGCACGGTCGTCCGGGTCCCGCAGCACTTCCCGACCATCCAGCAGGCCGTGGACGTGGCCCGCGAGGGGGACACCGTACTGGTCGACCCGGGCACCTACCGGGAGAGCGTGCGCCTCACCAGGCCGAACATCGTGCTGCGCGGCACCGACCGGAACACCGTGGTCCTGGACGGCGGGCTGAAGCTGGTCAACGGCATCACGGCCTCCGGCCCCGGGTCGGTGGTGGAGAACCTCACCGTCCACGGCTACCTGGCCAACGGCGTGCTGTTCACCGGCGTCACCGACGAGAAGCTCCAGCAGCACGGCGCCGGCGGTTCGGCCTACAACCCGCTGGACACCGTCCGCTTCCCGGTCCTCCAGGGCTTCCGCGCCAGCAGCGTCACCGCGTACAACAACGGCCTGTACGGCATCTACGCCTTCGACGCCCGCGGCGGCGTCATCGAGGACTCGTACGCCTCCGGGGGCGCCGACTCCGGCATCTACGTCGGCCAGTGCAAGCCCTGCGACACCCTGGTGCGGGGCAACACCGTCGAACGCAACGCCGTCGGCATCGAGATCACCAACGCCTCGGACGGGCTCACCGTGGTCGGCAACCGGGTCCACGGCAACCGGGTCGGGGTCACCGTCAACTCCAACGACCTCGAAGCCCTCGCCCCGCAGCACGGCGCGGTGATCGTGGGCAACGCCGTCACCGACAACAACGCCGGCGACACCCCCCAGCAGGCCGACGGCGCCTACGGCATCGGGATCGGGATCGGCGGCGGCACGGCCAACCAGGTGCAGCGCAACCTGGTCCAGGGCAACCGGGCGGCCGGCGTCATCGTCACCGACCCGCCCGGGCACCCGGCGAGCGGCAACCGGATCGAGGGCAACCGGGCCACCGGCAACGGCACCGACCTCGTACTGGCCTCCGCCGACCCGGGCAACTGCTTCACCGGCAACCAGCCGGCCGTCCAGAGCCCGGACGGCCTGGAGACGCTGGCGGCGTGCGCCGCCCAGGGCCGCACCGCCCCGCCCTTCGGCCGCAGCAGCCCGGTCCAGGCTCCGCCCGGGATCCCGTTCAGCCAGGTTCCCGCCCCGCCCGCGCAGCCCTCGCTGCCGGACCCGAGCGTGCCCGGCCGCCCGGCCACGGACCTCCCGGGCCCGGTCGACCCCGGGGCCTACCCGCTGCCCGAGTCCGCGGACGCCGTGCCGAAGCACTGACCCCCGACGCCGATCCGCGCCGATCCGCGCCGACCTGTGCCGACCTGTGCCGACCGGCGCCGCCTGCGGGGGCGGCGGCGCCGGGGAGCCGAGGAGGTCAACGCGACGGACTGGAAGGACCGGTGGGATCGTCGGACGTCCGGGCGATCGGCCGTCCGGCACCGAAAGGAGGCCGCACCCGATGCCCGACGGCTGGACCACCGACCTCGTCCTGGGCTGCACGGTCCTGCTGGGCGCCTCCGTCCAACGGCTCGCCGGCATCGGCTTCGCCCTGGTCGCGGCACCCGTCCTGGTGCTGCTGCTCGGCCCGGGCGACGGCGTCACGCTGTCCAACCTCGCCGCCGGCGTGATCAGCGCCGTAGGTCTGCTGGGCAGTTGGCGGCAGGTCCGGATGACGGCGATGCTGCCGCTGATCCTCGCCGCCGGCTGCACGGTGCCGGCCGGGGCCTGGGTCGCGGCGACGGTTCCGACACCCGGGCTGCTCGTCGGGATCGGCGCGCTGGTCAGCCTGGCAGCCCTCCTGGTGCTGCGCGGGGTGCGGGCGGCCGCACTGCGCGGGGCGGGCGGAGCCCTGGTCGCGGGTGCCACCAGCGGTTTCATGAACGCGGCCGCCGGGGTGGGCGGCCCGGCCGTCTCCCTGTACGCCGTCAACACCGGCTGGACGGCCCGGGAGTTCCTGCCCAACGCGCAGTTCTACGGCGTGGTGGTGAACGCCTTCTCGCTGGCCGGCAAGGGGCTGCCGACGCTGTCCGGGACGGCGTGGTGGCTGGTGGCCGCGGCACTGGTGGGCGGCGCGGCGATCGGCCGGCTGCTCGCCGACCGGGTGCCGGAGCGCCGTGCCCGGTCGGTGGTGCTGGGCCTGGCCCTGGCGGGCGGGCTGACCACCCTCGCCAAGGGCGCCGTCGGGCTCGGCTGAGCGCTCCCGGTACGGCGGGGCGGCGGGGCGCGTCCGGGCGCCCCGCCGCCCGGACACCCCACCGGGCCGGCCGGGCCGACCGAGGCCGACCGGACACTCCGGACACCTCCGGACGAGCCCGACACCCTTGCCGACACGGACAGTTCGGGGCACCGCGGGCAGTTCGGAATCCGCCCGAGCGTTCCTCCGCGGACATGACATACTGCGTCGGTGACCTCAGCTGACCTGGCCGCGAAGCCGTCCAAAAGCCGTCCCCAACTGGGACGGAAGTTCAATCTGCTGTGGTCCGCGTCGGCGATCTCCTCGGTCGGCGACGGCATGCGGGACTCCGCCCTGCCGCTGCTGGCGGTGGCCGTCTCCGACTCGCCCAGCGCGGTCTCCGTGGTCTCCGTCGCCGCCTCGCTGCCCTTCCTGCTGATGTCCCTGTACGGCGGGGTGCTGGCCGACCGGGCCGACCGGCGGCGACTGATGTGGACGATCGACGGCGGCCGCGCCGTCGTCGTCCTGGCCTTCGCCTGCTGGGTCTTCCTCGCCGACCCGCCGCTGGTCGCGCTCGCCGCGCTGGCCTTCGTGCTCGGCTGCGGCGAGACGGTGTTCTCCAACGCCGCCACCTCGGCCGTCCCCGAACTGGTCCGCCCCGACCAGCTCGACGCCGCCAACGGCCGGATGCAGGCCAACATGCTGGTCGGCGGGAACCTGGTCGGCCCGCTGCTCGGCTCGGCGCTCTTCGCCGTGGCCGTCGCCTCCCCCTTCGCGGTGGACGGCGTGTCCTTCGCGCTCGCCGCCGTCCTGGTCGCCGCCACCGGCCGCTCCACCGCCCCGCGCACCCGGGCCGACCGCCGCCCGGTGCTCACCGAGATCCGCGAGGGCGTCGACTGGCTGCTCCGCCACCGCGACGTGCGGATGCTCGCCGTGCTCTCCACCCTGGGCGCGCTGGCCTGCTTCATGGGCACCACCATGATGGTCCTGATGGTCACCCGGGTCATCCACGCCCCCGCCGCCTCCTACGGCATCGTGCTCGCCGTCGGCGCCGTCGGCGGCACCGCCGCCAGCACCCTGGCCGGCCGGCTCAGCCGACTGCTCGGCCGGGGCCCCCGGATCGCCCTCTCCTTCCTGCTGATGGGCGTCTCGCTGATCCTCATGGGCCTGAGCACCTCGGTGGCCGAGGTGGCCGCGCTGTACGGCGTGGTCGGCTTCGGCATCGTCACCTGGAACATCCAGGCGGTGTCGCTGCGCCAGCAGGCCGTGCCGAAGGAGCTGCTCGGCCGGGTCAACAGCTGCTACATGCTGCTGACCCGACTCGGCATCATGGCCGGCGCCGCCCTCAGCGGCTGGATCGCCTCCGTCGCCGGCATCCGCACCCCGCTGCTCCTCGGCGGAGGCCTGCTGCTCGCCCTGCTGGTCGCGGTGCTGCTCCTGCTCCCCCGGATGACCGCGCTGGAGTCCGCCCCGGACGCCGCCGCCTCGGACGCCGCCGCCCCGGACGCGGAGTAAGGTCCCCCGCCCGGGCGGTTTCCCCGCTCCCGCTCAACGCCCCCGGCCTGCCGGTGGGGTGACCGCGAGGCGGGCCGGGAAGACTGGTCGGCGAGCACTGCCGCACGCCCCGAGGAGAGCCGTGAACACCGACCGCCCCGCCACCGCAGACCGCGTGACCACGACCGACGCCGACCTGCCGCCCACCGGACTCCCCCTGGGCCTCGGCCCGTTGGTGCGGATCGGGGGCGACTGGTTCATCGGCGACCACGAGAGCAAGGCGTACCTGGCCGTCCTCCCCGAGGGGTTCGAGCACCGCGTCGCCGGGCAGGAGCCGTTCCCGGTGCCGTGGCACCGTCTGATGAGCCTGGAACTCGGCGTCACCAGCGGCCGGTTCCTCAGCACACCCATCGGCGGGCTCCTCGCCGGCCACTACTACCAGCCCGCGATCGGCACCCACGGCTCCTGCCTGCGCGCCATGGTCCGGCACCCCTACGACCTGTGGAGCCCCCGGTTCGTCCACCACGACCGGTGGTACCCGGCGCCCGAGATCACGCTGCTGCACCAGCTCCTGGGGAGCATCGTCAGCCTCGGCCAGGTCGAACGCCTCGGCGACGACGCCTGGCTGGCCTCGGTCGTCGAGCGGCTGCGGGAGGACCGCTTCCTGCGGCGGTGGCGGACCAGCAAGGCCGTCGCGGACGGTGTGCGGGGGGTCATCACCGGCGGCGCGTGACCCGCCCGGGCCACGCGGCCGCACGGGACGGCGGCCCGGGCTCAGACCTCCGTACGGGCGGTGCTCCCGGCCCCGGCAGCCGACCCGGCTCCGGTGACCAGCTCAGCTCCGGTGACGGCCCCGGCTCCCGCGGTGGCGCCGGTCGCCGTGGCGGACCCGGCGCGGGCCACCGCGAGGGCCGCCAGCGCCGGGGCGGCGGCGAGGGCGAGGCAGAGGGAGAGCGGCAGCCGGTCGGCGAGCAGGCCGGCCAGCGCGGTGCCGGCCGAACCGCCCCCGTTGAAGGCCGCGTTGACCCACGCGCCGGCCCAGGTGCGCCGGTCGGGGCCGGCGAGCTCGTCGGTGAACAGGTAGGCGGTGGTGAGGGTCGGGGCCACCGTCAGCCCGGCCAGGGCGGCCGCGGCCGCCAGGAGCGGGAGGGTCGGGGCGAGGGCGGTCAGGGCCAGCGCCCCGCCGAGGGCCCCGGTGAGCACGGCGAGCCGGACCCGGGCCGGGGCCCGCCAGTCGAGGGCTCCGAGGACGAGACCGCCGGTCGCGCTCCCGGCCGCGAGTGCCGCCTCCACCCAGGCGACCCCGGCCGCCTGCCCGTGCCGCTGGGCGAACACCACCGCCAGCAGGCCGAACGCACCGAGTCCGGCGCCCGCCCCGGCGGCGGCCGCGAGTGGCTGACGGGTCCGGGCGAGCAGCCGCCAGGGGCGCGAACGGTCCTGCGCCGCCGCGGAGTCCGGCCGGGCCGGGGCCGGCTCGCCGCGCACCGCGGCGGCCAGTGCGAGGCTGCCGGTGAGGACGAGGGCGGCGCCCAGCACCAGCCCGAGCGCCGGCCGGCCGGTCCCCGCCGCGATCAGGCCGGCCAGCAACGGGCCGGTGACGTACAGGAGTTCCTCGGCGACGGTGTCCAGACTGTAGGCCCGCCGGCGCGGTTCGGGGTCGGGCAGCAGGGCGCTCCACCGCGCCCGGGTGACCGGACCGAGGGGTGGTGCGAGCACACCGGCCGCCACGGCGAGGGCGAGCAGGGCGGGGTACGGGACACCGGGACGCCAGGTGGCGGCGGCCAGTCCGAGCAGCACCAGCGCGTACCCGGCCGCCATCGGCGGCAGCGCCCGGCGCGGACCGTGGCGGTCGACCAGCCCGGCCCGGACGGGCGAGAGCAGCACGTTGGAGGTGGCGAACAGGGCCGTCAGCCAGCCGGCCCGGGCGTACGAGCCGGTCGTGGCGGTGACGGCCAGCAGGAGCGAGAGCGGGACGACGCCGTAGGAGAGACGGCCGATCAGGGCCGCACCGAAGAGCCGGGCCGCGCCAGGGGTGCGCAGGACCGTCACGTAGGACGAAGACATGGAGGGGTTCCTCAGGAGCTGGCGCGCGCCGCGCGCCGGTGGACCGGGACGCCGAAGGACCGCACCACCGGGGTGCGGTCGCCCTGCCGGGCCCTAGTCGCGGGAGAGGAACACGGGGCCATGCTAGCGGGCACCCCGCCGGTCACTCCCGGGTGCGGGACAGGGGGTGTGTCCACACCACGAACTCCTCATGGACAGATCAAGAAATCCCCTGTAGCGTCACTGCTGACGGATCGACAGATCGGGACCCGCCGTGACGGTGCGTACCGGCCGACCCGTCCAGGTGGTGCGGCAAGGCCGCGCCCCCCGCCTCCGAGAGGGGCGCCGGATCGCTCCCCCCGTCGGTCCGGCACCCCTCCTCGGGTGCCACGCCCCGGTCGGCCCGGGACACCCCGGGGCGGACTCACAGCGCCAGGTCGACGGCCAGGCAGTTGTAGAACCTCCAGGCGCCCTCGGGGTCGTACGCCGCGTTCGCGGCACCGCCAGGGCCGCTCGCCGCTCCTTCGGTCATGGACTCGAAGCGGATGCGCTCGGGCAGGACGCCGAAGCGCGCCCGCCGCGCCTCAACGGCGGGATCGCCCGCGGACTGCTCGCTCATGGCCACTCCCCTGATCGGCGTTCACGGACGGCGCCCACGCGGCGCCGGGGACGGATCTCAGGGTGCACCTCGGTTCATCACCCGTCAAGGCGGTGACGAAACCCGGCGCCCGACACACGCGCCCGGTCCCGACTCACACGCGTTTGGCCGATTCCGCCCTCCCTCACCCATTGTTGAAGATGCAAGGATCCACTCCCGACCCGGACTCGGCCCGCGAGCCACGGGCCGGATCCCCAGCAGTTCCCCCGCACACCGGAAGGTGGGTTGCCATGTTCACGCCCAAGGCCGGACTCCGCGGCGCAGCCGTGACCGCCGCCATGACCGCGGCCCTGATCACCCTCGGCGCCGGGGCGGCCGACGCCGCCGGCTGGCCGCCCCTGGAGCCGGGCGCACGCCTCTACCCGGCCGTCGACGGACGGGGCGCGGCGACCGTCGTCGACCTCGCCGACCTCGGCACCTGCCACACACTGTCGACACCGGCCCGCTCCGTACAGGTCGCCAACGGCGCCGCCTCCGTGGTGCTGTACCCCGGCGCCGGCTGCACCGGCGACCACCCCTGGGCCAGCGGCTCACTCGCCCAGTCCAACCTCCCGCTGCCGGCCCTGAGTTACCGCGTGGTCCCGGCGTAGCGACACCCCGGTGCGACACCCCTCGGGGTGTCGCACCCCCGCGGACAACGGGTGCCGTCCGGCTTCCCGACGACCGCAGGGGCCGGGGGCGGCCCGAGCCAGGAGGAAAGCGGCTGCGGCGCAGGACAGTTGCCGACGCACACTCCGGGAGGCGGCACACGTATCCGGGTGCCGGCCCCGGCGGCTCCTGCTACAGTGGCCGTGACCTGTAGTCGTGTGATCGAGGAGTGGCAGACGTGGCGGGTGACGACGACATCTCCGGGTGAGATCCGGATCTGACGGCCACCGGCCGGTGCTTCAGCAGCGCCGCCACCGGAGTGGTCCGTTTCGTCGTACCCACTTTCCGCACGTCTGCCCAGGGCAGAGGTCTACCTTCCTGCCCTCATCCCCTTCGAGGTCACCCCCATGTCCGACGCCTCCGTCGTCTGCTCCAACCTCTCCTTCGCCTGGCCCGACGACACCCCGGTCTTCCACGACCTGTCCTTCACCGTGCCCGCCGGGCGCACCGGCCTGGTCGCCCCCAACGGCGCCGGCAAGAGCACCCTGCTCAAGCTGATCGCCGGTGAACTCAAGCCCGCCACGGGCTCGGTGACGGTCACCGGCAGGCTCGGCCACCTGCGTCAGAGCCTGCCCCTGACCTCCGACCTCACCGTCGCCGAGGTGCTCGACGTCGCCGACGTCATCCGGGCCATCGACGCCGTGGAGTCCGGGGACGTCGACGAGCGGCACTTCACCACCATCGGCGACGACTGGGACATCGAGGAGCGCACCCGCGCCCAGCTCGACCGCCTCGGCCTGACCGACCTCACCCTGGACCGCGGCCTGGCCACGCTCAGTGGCGGCCAGATCGTCTCCCTCGGCCTCGCCGCCCAACTGCTCAAGCGCCCCGACGTCCTGCTGCTCGACGAACCGACCAACAACCTCGACACCCCGGCCCGGCACAAGCTCTACGACGTGCTGGCGGACTTCAACGGCTGCCTGCTGCTGGTCAGCCACGACCGCGCGCTGCTCGACCGGATGCAGCACATCGCCGAACTCGGAAACGGCGAACTGCGCTTCTACGGCGGAAACTTCACCGCCTACGAGGAGGCCGTCCAGGCCGAGCAGGAGGTCGCCGAGAAGAACGTCCGCAACGCCGAGCAGGAGCTGAAGCGGGAGAAGCGGGAGATGCAGCAGGCCCGCGAACGCGCCGAGCGCCGCCAGAGCAACGCCGCCCGCAACCTCAAGAGCGCCGGGCTGCCCCGGATCTTCGCCGGGAACATGAAGCGCGGCGCCCAGGAGTCCGCCGGCCGGGCCGGTCAGATGCACGCGACCCGGGTCAGCGAGGCCAAGGCCCGGCTCGACGAGGCCGGACGCGCCCTGCGCGAGGAGCAGCGGCTCTCCCTGGACCTGCCCGACACCCAGGTCCCCGCCGGGCGCAACCTCTTCCTCGGCGAGGGCCTCCAGGTCCGCCACGGCGACCGGCCGGTGTTCGCCGAGGGCGGGGTCGACCTGAGCGTCCGCGGCCCCGAGCGGATCGCCCTGACCGGACCCAACGGCGCCGGGAAGAGCACCCTGCTCAAGCTGGTCACCGGCGAACTCTCCCCGGACAGCGGGGAGATCAAGCGCAACGACGGGCGGATCGCCTACCTGTCGCAGCGCCTGGACCTGCTGGACCTCGACCGCACCGTGGCCGAGAACTTCGCCGCGTTCGCCCCCGAGCGGCCCGAGACGGAGCGGATGAACCTGCTCGCCCGCTTCCTGTTCCGCGGCGCCCGGGCCCACCTGCCGGTCGGGGTGCTCTCCGGCGGCGAACGGCTGCGCGCCACCCTGGCCTGCGTGCTGTGCGCGGAGCCCGCCCCGCACCTGCTGCTGCTGGACGAACCGACCAACAACCTCGACCTGGTCAGCGCGGGCCAGCTGGAGAGCGCCCTGAACTCCTACCAGGGCGCCTTCCTGGTGGTCAGTCACGACGAGCGCTTCCTCGCCGAGATCGGGGTGAACCGCTGGCTCCGGCTGGCCGACGGCACGCTGAAGGAGACGGGAGCGCCCGCGGTGTGAGCCGCCGCCGCGCGCACGCGGCCCGCGCCCGGCGGGCCGCCCCCCTCTCCCACCCCGGAAGGTCCTCCCCCGTGCTCCAGCACGCCCTGCTCGCCCATGACGTCGTCCGCAACCTCGGCGGCCGGCGCGTCCTCGACGGTGTCCACCTGACCGCCGCCCCCGGCCACCGGATCGGCCTGATCGGGGAGAACGGCGCCGGCAAGTCCACCCTGCTGCGGGTGCTCGCCGGCGTCGACGAACCCGACACCGGAAGCGTCTCGCGCCCCGCCGACCTCGGCTTCCTGCACCAGGAGATGCCCTTCGAGGCGGGCGCAACCGTCGCCTCCGTCCTGGACGACGCGCTGCGCGAGGCCCGCGCGGACCTCGCCGAGCTGGACCGGCTCGGCGCGGAGCTCGCCCGCGTCCCGGAGTCCGCCCCCGGGCACCCGGAACTGCTGGAGGCCTACGGCAGGCGACTGGAGCAGGCCCAGGACCGGGAGTCCTGGGACGCCGACCGCCGCGCCGCCCTGGTCCTGGACGGGCTGGGCCTCGGCGCGCTCGGGCACGACCGCGCGCTCGGCTCGCTGTCCGGCGGGCAGCGCGGCCGGCTGGCCCTGGCCGCCCTGCTCGTCCGGCGGCCGTCCGCGCTGCTGCTCGACGAGCCGACCAACCACCTCGACGACGAGGCCGCCGCCTTCCTGGAGGAACGGATCCGCGAACTGCCCGGCACCGTGGTCGTCGCCGCCCACGACCGGGCGTTCCTCGACGCCGTCTGCACCCATCTGGTCGACCTCGACCCGGCGGTGGACGGGCCGGTCCGCTACGGCGGCGGCTACAGCGCCTACCTCGGCGAGCAGCGCGCCGAGCGGGAACGCTGGGAGCGGCGGTACGCCGAGGAGCAGCAGGAGCTGGCGCGGCTGCGCCACTCGGCCGGGGTGACGGCACACCTGGTCGCACCGGACCGGGGGCCGCGCGACAACGAGAAGATGGGCTACGGCCACCGGGCGGGGCGGGTGCAGAGCCAGGTCTCCCGGAGGGTGCGCGACGCGGCCCGGCGGCTGGCGGAGCTGGAGCGCGCGCAGGTGCCCGAACCGCCGCGGCCGCTGCGGTTCGCCGTCACCGCCCTGGCCGCGGACGGGGTGGCGGCCGCGGGGAGCGACGGCCCGGCGGCGGAGTCCGGCGCTCCGGCCGAGGAACGCGGTGCTCCGGCCGAGGAGTGCGGTGCGGACCAGCGGCCGCTGGTGTCGCTCCGGGACGTCCGGGTGCCCGGCCGGCTCGCGCCGACCGGCCTGGAGGTGGCGGCGGCCGACCGGCTGCTGGTGACCGGCGGCAACGGAACGGGCAAGTCCACGCTGCTCGCGGTGCTCGCCGGGCGGCTCGCCGCCGAGGGCACGGTGCGCCGGCGCCCCGGACTGACGGTGGGGCTGCTCACCCAGGACACCGTGTTCGACCGGCCCGACCGCACCGCCCGCGACACCTACCGGCTGGCCCTGGGCGCGGCCCGGGCCGAGGAGGTGCCGCTCGGGTCGCTCGGCCTGCTGCACCCGGCGGACCTGGAGCGGCCGGTCGGCCGGCTGTCCGTCGGGCAGCGCCGGCGGCTCGCCCTCGCGCTGCTGGTGGCCGACCCGCCCCGGCTGCTGCTGCTCGACGAACCCACCAACCACCTCTCCCCCCGGCTGTGCGACGAACTGGAGGAGGCCCTCGGCACCGGTCCCGGCGCGATCGTCCTCGCGAGTCACGACCGCTGGCTGCGCCGGCGCTGGCAGGGCCGGGAGCTGCGGCTCGAACCGGTCGGGACCACGCGTCATTGCCCCTCCGCACAGTCACCTGCCAGCATGGTGATGTGAACCTTGACCATGTCTTCGTCTGCGGGCACCCCGCCCTGGACTTCGCGGCTACGCTCCGTGCGCGGCGCACGGTCCGGTTCGAGATGTTCGTGACGCCCGAGCGGTTGAACGCCTGGTACCTGGACAGCGGCCTGGTGGACACGATCACGCCCGGTGGCGAGCGCGACGTCCGCGAGGCGACGACCGCCCGCGAGGCGATCTACCGGCTCGTCACCGACCGCCGGCTCGGCGAGGCGTTCGACCGCGAGGCGCTCGCCGTGCTCAACGCCGCCGCGCGCAAGCCGCCCGTGACCCCGCAGCTCACCACGGTCGGGCGGCACAACGAGGCGACGCCCGGACAGGCACTGGCGACCGTCGCGCGCCTGGCGGTCGAGCTCCTCAGCGGACCGGACGTCCCGCTGCTGAAGGAGTGCGGCAACCCGGAGTGCACCCGGATCTACGTCGACCGCTCCCGGGGCATGCGCCGCCAGTGGTGCGGCATGGAGTCCTGCGGCAACAGGATCAAGGCCGCCGCCTACCGCGCACGGAAGAAGTCGCCGTCCGCCGCGAGCGCCCACTGACCCGTCGGTCTGACGGCCCGTCGGCCCGGACGACACCCGCGCGGACGGCGCCGGCCCGTACGACCCGTGCGCGCACGACGGAGGCCGGCGCGAAGGGGACTTCGCCCCGGCCCCTGCTCGGTGGCCTGCTCGCGGAACTGCTGGGCCGGCGCGACGCACCGTGCCCGGCGAAGGAACTGCGGGACGAGCTCCTGGCCGAGCACCCGAAGCACAACCCGGCGCCCCAGGTGGTGCGGAACACCCTGGAGTCGCTCGTCGCCGAGGGCCGCGTCCGGCGCCACAAGGAGCAGCGCTCCGCCATGTACACCCCGGTGCGGCCGGGCCCGACCACGCCGGGTGGCGACGGCTGACCTCCGGGAGCCCGCGCCTCGGAGCAGGACGGCACCGGCCCGGGGAGTGACGGGTCCTCTCCTCGCCGGCCGACACACGTGTGCGGTCGGGGGCCAGGTGTGAGCGGGTCCTGTGCCGAAACGGGGGAAACCGGCACATGACCCGCGGTCGGAGGGGCGGGGCGGCTCAGCCGCCGTCGAGGGCGTGGGCGAGCGCGGCCCGGGTGGTGATCCCCAGCTTGGGGAAGATCTTGTAGAGATGGGCCCCGACGGTGCGGGGCGACAGCCGGAGCTGGCGGCCGATCTCCTTGTTGGTCAGACCGGTCGCGGCCAGCCGGGCGACCCGCAGCTCCTGGCCCGTCAGCCCGGCCGCCCCCGTGGCCGGCCCGTGCTGCGGCAGGGCCTCGGAGTCGCCCGCGGCCCGCAGCTCCTCCTCGCACTGCGCCGCCCAGGGGGTGGCCCGCAGGCGGCGGAACACCTGGTGGGCGGCGCGCAGCGCCTCCCCGGCCCCGGGCCGGTGGTGGCGGCGCAG
>NZ_JBEZUT010000066.1:0-31015 GCF_040636595.1 Kitasatospora sp. NPDC036755 | reverse complement strand
GACGGCGGCTGGGACGGCGGGGAGACCGGCGCCCCCGGCGACGTCCCCCGCGGGCCGCCCTCCGGCGGCACCGGCGGAACGACGGGACGCGGCGGGACCTGCCCGCCTCCGGCGTACTGCGTCACGGCACCTCCCGACACCTCTCAGCGGGGACACTACACGGAGGCCCGGCGGCGGGCACAGTCCGCCGCCGGGCCACCGCCCGCGCCCTCAGCGGGTGGTGAGCCGCTCGGCCAGCGCGCGCAGCGCCAGCTCGTAGGAGCCGAGCCCGAAGCCGGCGACGGTGCCGGAGGCCACGGCGGCGATCACCGAGGTGTGCCGGAAGGTCTCCCGGGCGTACGGGTTGGAGATGTGCACCTCGATCAGCGGCGCGGTGCGCTGGGCCGCGGCGTCCCGCATCGCGTACGAGTAGTGCGTGAACGCACCGGGGTTGATCACCACGGGCACCTGCCCGTCGGCGGCCTCGTGCAGCCACTCCACCATCTGCTGCTCGGAGTTGGTCTCGTGCACCTCCACCTCGAAGCCGAACTCCTTGCCCAGCGCGGTGCAGCGCTCGACCAGTCCGGCGTACGAGGTGGCGCCGTAGACGTCCGGCTCGCGGCTGCCCAGCCGGCCCAGGTTGGGGCCGTTGAGCACCATCACCCTGGTCACGCCGAGACCTCCGCGTACGCGGCGACCAGCAGCGACGGGTCGGGGCCCTCCAGCACGGAGGTCTTGCCCAGGCCGTCCAGCACGATGAAGCGGATCAGGTCGCCGCGGGACTTCTTGTCGATCTTCATCGCGTCCAGCAGCTTCGGCCAGGCGTCCGCCCGGTAGCTCAGCGGCAGGCCGACCGAGGCCAGCACGGTGCGGTGCCGGTCGGCCGTCTCGTCGTCCAACCGCCCTGCCAGGCGGCCGAGTTCGGCGGCGAAGACCATGCCGATGGAGATCGCGGCGCCGTGCCGCCACTTGTACCGCTCGTTGCGCTCGATGGCGTGGCCGAGGGTGTGGCCGTAGTTGAGGATCTCGCGGCGGCCGGACTCCTTGAGGTCCCCGGAGACCACGTCGGCCTTGACCTGGATGGCCCGGCGGATCAGCTCCACGGTGTGCGGGCCGGCCGGCGACTTCGCGCCCTCCGGGTCGGCCTCGATCAGGTCGAGGATGGCCGGGTCGGCGATGAAGCCGCACTTGATGACCTCGGCGAGGCCGGAGACGTAGTCGTGCTTGGGCACGGTCTCCAGGGTGCCGAGGTCGGCCAGCACGCCCACCGGCGGGTGGAAGGCGCCGACCATGTTCTTGCCCTCGGCGATGTTGATGCCGGTCTTGCCGCCGACGGCCGCGTCGACCATGCCGAGCAGCGTGGTGGGCATGGAGATCCAGCGCACCCCGCGCAGCCAGGTGGCGGCGACGAACCCGGCCAGGTCGGTGGTGGCGCCGCCGCCGAGGCCGACGACGACGTCGCTGCGGGTGAACCCGGTCTGCCCGAGCACCGACCAGCAGTACGCGGCGACCTCGGCGCTCTTGGCGTCCTCGGCGTTGGGCACCTGGAGCGCGATGGCCTCGTAGCCCTCGCCGACCAGGTCCTCGCGGATCGCGTCGGCGGTGGCGGCCAGCGCCTCCGGGTGGATGATCGCGACCCGCTTGGCCCGGGCGCCGATCAGCGGCGCCAGCTCACCGAGCAGCTGGTGCCCGATCAGCACGTCGTACGGGTCGTGGCCGGCGCTCCCGCCGACGTGGATCCTGACGGTGGTGTCAGTCATGGGGGGTCTTCAGCTCCAGTGCTTCCAGTACGGCGTCCGCGACCTGCTCCGGGCCGCGCCCGGCGGTGTCGACCACGGCGGTGGCCACCTCCAGGTAGAGGGGGCGGCGGGCCTCCATCAGCTCGCGCCAGCGGGCCCGCGGGTTGACGGCGAGCAGCGGCCGCGGGGCGTCCAGGCCGACCCGCTTGACCGCGTCGGCGAGCGGGACCTCCAGGAGGACCACCGGCAGCTCGCGCAGCAGCGCGCGGGTGGCCTCGGCCAGCACCGCGCCGCCGCCGAGCGCCAGCACGCCGTCGTACCCCTCGGCGGCCGCGCGGACGGCGGCCGCCTCCAGCGCGCGGAAGTGCGGCTCGCCCTCGTCGATGAAGATCTCCGGGATGGGCTTGCCGGCCGTCGCCTCGACGTCGGCGTCGGTGTCCCGGAAGCCGACGCCCAGGCGCTCGGCCAGGAGCCGCCCGACGGTGGACTTGCCACTGCCGGGCGGCCCGACCAGCACGATGACAGGGGAGGTCATCGGATGATCAGGTTGTCGAGGTAGCCCTGCACGTTGCGGCGGGTCTCGGTGACGTTGTCACCGCCGAACTTCTCGTTGACCGCGTCCGCCAGCACCAGCGCGACCATCGCCTCGGCGACGATGCCCGCGGCCGGGACGGCGCAGACGTCCGAACGCTGGTGGTGCGCCTTGGCCGGCTCGCCGGTGCGCACGTCCAGGGTCTGCAGCGCCCGCGGCACGGTGGCGATCGGCTTCATCGCGGCACGCACCCGCAGCACCTCGCCGGTGGACAGGCCGCCCTCGGTGCCGCCGGAGCGGCCGGAGGTGCGCTTGACGCCCTCGGAGGTCGGAACGATCTCGTCGTGCGCCTGGGAGCCCGGCACCCGGGCCAGCTCGAAGCCGTCGCCGACCTCGACGCCCTTGATCGCCTGGATGCCCATCAGCGCGGCGGCCAGCCGCGCGTCCAGCCGGCGGTCCCAGTGCACGTGCGAGCCGAGGCCCACCGGCACGCCGTACGCCAGCACCTCGACCACGCCGCCCAGGGTGTCGCCGTCCTTGTGGGCCTGGTCGATCTCGGCGACCATCGCCTTCGACGCGTCGGCGTCCAGGCAGCGCACCGGGTCCTCGTCCAGCCGCGCCTCGTCCGAGGGCAGCGGCACCACGCCGGCCGGCGCCTTGGCGGCGGCCAGCTCGACCACGTGGCTAACGATCTCGATCCCGGCGACCTCGCGCAGGTACGCGCGGGCGACGGCGCCCAGCGCGACCCGGGCGGCCGTCTCCCGGGCGCTGGCGCGCTCCAGGATCGGCCGGGCCTCCTCGATCGAGTACTTCTGCATGCCGGCCAGGTCGGCGTGGCCGGGCCGGGGGCGGGTGAGCGCCTCGTTGCGGGCCAGACCCGCCAGCACCTCGGGGTCGACCGGGTCGGCCGACATGACCTGCTCCCACTTCGGCCACTCGGTGTTGCCGACCATGATCGCGACGGGGCTGCCCATGGTCACCCCGTGCCGGACGCCGCCGAGGAAGGTCACCTCGTCCTGCTCGAACTTCATCCGCGCCCCGCGGCCGTAACCGAGCCGGCGGCGCGCCAGCGCGTCGGCCACCACGTCGGTGGTGACCGGTACACCGGCGGGCAGGCCTTCCAGCGTCGCGACGAGTGCGGGGCCGTGCGACTCCCCCGCCGTCAGCCAGCGCAACGTACCCAACGGAGCTCCTTCATCAGCGGACCGGACCACGGCACCGCCGGGGCCCGCCCGGGCGTGCCTTGTCCCTGAATCCTTTCATGCCCCAGCGGCCCCCGGGGGCACAGTCCGCGTGACGGACGGCAACCGGCCACGATCCGGCCGGGAAGGAGCCCGGACGAGGCACCGGTTCAGTGCCCGGCGAGCGCCTTCTCGCCCGCGGCGCGCATCGCCGCCAACGGCCCGGGCCTCCGCCCGGTGAAGGCCTCGTTCTGCAGCACCGCCTGGTGCACCAGCAGGTCCAGCCCGCCCAGGACGGTCGCCCCGCGCCCGGCGCAGGCCGCGGCCAGGGCCGTCGGCCACGGGTGGTACAGCACGTCGAACAGCGCGCCCGGCTCGGCGGGCAGCGCGTCGGCGAAGGCGTCGGTCGCGCCGACCGGCGTGGTGGAGACGGTCAGCGGCCGGGCCAGCGCCTCGGCGCCGCGCTCCCAGTCGGCGGTGCGCACGGCCAGTCCCAGCCGCTCGCCCAGCCCGGCCATCTCCCGGGCCCGCTCGGCACTGCGCACGTAGACCGTCACCTCGCCGGTGCAGATCTGGGCGAGCGCGGCCAGCGCCGAGGAGGCGGTGGCCCCGGCCCCCAGGACGGCCGCCTCGGCCACCTCGGTGATCCCGCGCTCGCGCAGCGCGTTGACCAGCCCGGGGACGTCGGTGTTGTCCCCGGTGCGCCGGCCGTCGGCGGTGAACACCACGGTGTTCACCGCGTCCACCGAGCGGGCCGTGGCGCTGACCTCGTCGAGCAGCGGGATGATCGCCCGCTTCAGCGGCATGGTGAGCGACAGCCCGCCCCACTCGGCCTCGTCCAGCCCCGCGACGAACCCGGGCAGCCCGGCCTCGTCGACCTCGAAGCGGTCGTAGCGCCAGCCGTCCAGCCCGAGCGCCGCGAAGGCCGCCCGGTGCAGGTCGGGCGAGAGCGAGTGGGCGATCGGCGAGCCGAGTACGGCCGCCCGGTGCTTGCTGGTCAACGCTGTCTCTCCGCGAACTGTCGGCCGGCCGTGGGCTGCTTCCGGGCCGGGGCTACTTCTTGGTGGTGCAGTGGCCGCGCGCCTCGTCGAAGCTCTGCCCGGCCGACTGGCAGTACTCCTTGACGTTGGCGTAGTGCTCCTTGCTCGTCTCGGCGAACCGCGTCTGGGTCGGGGACATCGCGATGAAGTACAGCCACTTTCCGTCCGCCGGGTGCAGCGTCGCGTTGAGCGCGTCGTCGCCGGGGTTGGAGATCGGACCGGGCGGCAGGCCCGGGTTGATGTAGGTGTTGTACTTGTTGGACGCGTCGTCCATGTCCTTCTTGTCGAGGTCCTTGCGGCCCAGCGAGTACTGGAGCGTGGTGTCCATGCCGAGCCGGTGGTTGATCTCGCCGCCGGCCGCCAGCCGGTTCTGGATGGTCTTGGCCATCTTGGCGAAGTCTTCCGGGTTGTTGCCCTCGCGCTGGAGGATGCTCGCCTCGACGATCACCTCGTAGCCGGTCTTCAGCCCCACCGAGGCGGCCTGGGCGTCCAGTCCCGCGTACTTCTCGGTGGCGTTCTTCACCATCTGCTTGAGCAGGTCCTCGGGCTTCATGCCCTCGGCGATGTTGTAGCGGGTCGGCCAGAGGAAGCCCTCGATGTTGCCGTTGGCGTACGGCGGCAGGCCGAGGTCGTTGACCTGGGCCTTGGCAACGCCCGCGGTGGTGCCCGGCTGCAGCTTCAGCTTGGTGTCGATCAGGGTGTAGATCTCGGTGGAGTTCTTGCCCTCCGGGACGACGACCGCGGCACCGCCCGCCTGGGCGAGCAGCTCCTTGAGCGCGGCCGCGGCCGGCAGCTCCTTCTTCAGCCCGTAGTAGCCGTACTGGATGGTGCCGCACTTGGGTTCGGCCTTGCAGGCCTCGCTGAACGCGTCGACGCTCTTGACCACGCCGGCGTTCTTCAGCGCCAGGCCGATCTGCCCGCCGACCGCGCCCTTCTTGACCTCGACCTGGACGGAGCCGGTGCCCTCACCGGTGAAGTCCGGCGCCGGGCCGAAGTGGTCCTGGTAGAAGCCGTAGCCCCACCAGCCGGCCCCGCCCATGGCACCGAGCAGCACCAGCGCGACCACCAGACAGGCACCGCCGTTGCGGCGGCCCGACTTCTTGCCCTTCTCCTTGCGCTTCTTCTGGGCCTCGCGGGAGTCGTCCTGGTCGCCGAGGAAGCCGTTCTCCCCGGCCTCGGCGTGCTCGTCGGGGTAGCCGTCGGCCTCGTGGCGGCCGTCCTCGTGGCCGTCCCACTCCTGCGTCGCGCCCTCGTGCGCGGCGCGGACCGGGTCGGCACCGGCCTCCAGCGCGGCGGCCTCGGCCTCCCAGTCGATCCCGTCCGGTCCGGGGCCGGAGGCCGGCACGGGCTCGGGCTCGGGCGCCGGCGCCGCCCGCCGCCGGCCCCGCCGGGGTTCCTGCGGCTGGTCCTGCCGCACCTGCTGTTGCGGCTGGCCCTGCTGCGGCGCCTGCTGCTGGGCCCGGGCCTGCTGCGGCATCTGCTGCTGCGGTGCCTGCTGCCCGTCGACGGGGAATCCCTGCTGGGCGTAGCCCTGCTGCGCCATCGGCTGCTGGGGCACCTGCTGCTGCGGGTAGCCCTGCTGCGCCATCATCTGCTGCGGCTGTCCGTACCCCTGCTGGGGGTAGCCCTGCTGCGCCATCTGCTGCGGGTAGCCCTGCTGACCGCCCTGGTAGCCCTGCTGCGGCATCTGCTGCTGGGGCACCTGCTGCTGCGGGTAGCCCTGCTGCGCCATCATCTGCTGCTGCATCTGCGGGGTCATCTGCTGCTGCGCGTACCCCTGCTGCACGTCCCCGTACGGCTGCTGGACCGCCTGGCCCTGCTGCGGGTACTGCTGCTGCCACTGGCCGTCCTGCTGGCCGGGGACCGGCTGCCGGCCGTCGTACCCGGGATCACCGGGGTGCCACGGCTCGCCCTGGGGGTTGTAGCCCCCACCCAGATCGGTCATTGATCCCCTTAACCGACGGTGACGACCGGAGGATCAAACCGGCCGTCCGGGACGACGCCGTCCCGGCTGATTCTCGAACCGGCGTGCTAGCGCAGCGCCTGGAGGGAGACGTTACCGTACCGCAGCCTCACCCCCGGCCGGGCGGAAGCACCGTCAGTGAGCGATCTCACCGACGGCGCACAACTCCGTTACGGTGTCCCCCCACCGGCGCCGGACGGCGCACCGGCCCCGCCCGCGGCCCCCGGACCGGAGGCCGCCGGGGAGGCCGGGGAGGCCGGGCCCGAGGAGGCGCCGGACTCCGCGGCGCTCGGCTTGGCCGCCGCCCGGTTGGCGTTGAACTCGGCCACGTTGCGTTGCTGGACGTCGAAACTGTCGGTGAAGCGGGTGTCCCCCGGCTTGACGGTGACGAAGTACAGCCAGTCCCCCGGCGTCGGGTCCAGCGCCGCCATGATCGCCTGCCGCCCGGGGTTGGAGATGGGGCTCGGCGGCAGCCCGGCGTGCAGGTAGGTGTTGTACGGGGAGTCCAGCCTGGTGTCGGTCACCGAGGTGTTCAGGGTCGAGCGGCCGAGCGCGTAGTTGATGGTGGAGTCCAGCTGCAGGGGCATGCCCTTGGCCAGCCGGTTGTAGATGACCCGGGCCACCTTGCCCATGTCCGCGGTGTTGTCGGCCTCGCCCTGGACCATGCTGGCGACGGTGACCAGCCCGTACACGCTCTGCCCGAGGTTCTGCGCGACCACCGTGGCGTCGTCCCGGCTGAACTCCTTGCCGGCCCGGTCCACCATCTGCTTCAGCAGGTCGAAGGCGGTGGTGCCCTCGGTGACGCTGTACGTCGCCGGGAACAGGTAGCCCTCCGGGCTGCCGTTGGTGAAGTCCGGCAGGCCGAGTTCGGCGCCCTGCTCCTGGGCGGTCTTCTGGGCGGTGCCCTCGGGCAGGTTCAGCTTCTTGTCGATGGCCGCGTAGATCTGGTAGCCGCGCCAGCCCTCGGGGATGGTCAGGCCGTTGGCGTTGGCCGGGTCGATCAGGACCGCCAGTGCCGCCGCGGCCGACATCTTCAGCTTCAGGGTGTACGTCCCGGGCTGGATCCGGCCGGCCGCCGCCGCGCTGCCCTTGGCCGCCCGGGTGAAGGCGAGCGAGCTGGCCACCACACCGTTGCGGACCAGCGCGGACGCGATCTGGGAGAGGCCCGCGCCCTCCGGCACCGAGACCTGCACGCTGCCGGTGCCCTGCCCGGCGAAGTCGGCGGCGGCCGGGGGCTTGCGCTGCGCCTGGAACCAGGTGTACCCGGTGAGCCCGATCCCGCCGAAGACGGCGATCAGCGCGAGCGCGGTGAGCCCGCAGGCCAGTCCGTTGCGCCGTCGGTGCGGATCCGGCGCATCGAAGCGCGGACGGGGCGCGCCCGGTGGACGGCCCTCCGGTTCCAGTACCGGCGCACCCAGGTGCCCGGGGGTGAGGCCGGGGTGGAAGTCCTGGTCGGTCATGGCGCGCCCCTTCGGCGATCCCAGATCGATCCGGATCGATATGAACCGATCCAAATCGGACACGGAAACCAACGAAAAGGGGTCCGTGCGGACGCGTCCGCACGGACCCCTCAACGGGACGTTAGATCAGGCGGATCAGCCGACCGCCTCGACGCTCTCACCGGGAGGGCGTCCGCTCACCCGTTCGGACTCAAGGGCGGTCTGCAGGATCACCACCGCGGCGGCCTGGTCGACCACCGAGCGGCCCTTCTTCGCCTTGACCCCCGAGGCGCGCAGCCCGTGGGTCGCGGTGACGGTCGACATCCGCTCGTCCACCAGCCGCACCGGCACCGGGTAGAGCCGGTTCGCCAGCCGGGCCGCGTACGCCCGGACCTTCTCCGCCGCCGGGCCCTCCTTGCCGCTGAGCGAGCGGGGCAGCCCGACGATCACCTCCATCGCGCCGTACTCGTCGACGATGGCGGCGATCCTGGCCTGGGACTTCACCCCGGCCGGGACGGTCTCCACGGGCGTGGCGAGCACCCCGTCGGGGTCGCAGGACGCGACCCCGATCCGGGCGTCCCCGACGTCGACGGCGATCCGCCGCCCGCGCCGGAAGGGCCTCTCCTCCGGTTCCATCAGCTGGCGCGCTCCGCGACCAGGCCGCGCACCGCGGCGATGGCCTCGCCGACCGCGGCCGGGTTGGAGCCGCCGCCCTGGGCGACATCGTCCTTGCCGCCACCGCCGCCGCCGAGGGTCTTGGCGGCGGTCCGGACCAGCTCACCGGCCTTGATGCCGCGGCCGCGGGCGTCCTCGTTGGTGGCGATCACGGTCAGCGGGCGGTCGTTGGCCACCGTGAAGGCGGCGACCACGGCCGGGCGCGAGCCGAGGCGGCCGCGCACGTCCAGGACCAGCTTGCGCAGCTCGTCCGCGCCCACGCCGTCGGCGACCTGCGCGGCGACCACGGCGACGCCGTGGACGTCCTCGGCCGAGTCGGCCAGGCCCGCCGCGGCGGCCAGCACCTTCTCGGCGCGGAAGCGCTCGATCTCCTTCTCGGCGTCCTTGAGCTTGGCGAGCATGCCCGAGATCTTCTCCGGCAGCTCCTCCGGGCGGCCCTTGACCAGCTCGGTGAGCTGGGAGACCACCGTGTGCTCACGGGCCAGGAAGCGGTACGCGTCGGAACCGACCAGCGCCTCGACGCGGCGCACACCGGAGCCGATCGAGGACTCGCCGAGCAGCTTCACCAGGCCCAGCTGGGCGGTGTTGCCGACGTGGGTGCCACCGCACAGCTCCTTGGAGAAGTCGCCGATCGTGACGACCCGGACCTCGTCGCCGTACTTCTCGCCGAACATCGCGATGGCGCCGGCCTTGCGGGCCTGGTCCATCGTCATGACCTCGGCGGTGACCTCCAGCTCGCGGGTCAGCACGTCGTTGATCTTCTGCTCGACGTCGACCAGCACGCTGCCGGGGACGGCGGCGGGCGAGCCGAAGTCGAAGCGGAAGCGGCCGGGGGCGTTCTCGGAGCCGGCCTGGGCGGCCGTCGGGCCGAGCGCGTCGCGCAGCGCCTGGTGGGTCAGGTGGGTGGCCGAGTGGGCGCGGGCGATCGCCCGGCGGCGCTCGGTGTCGATCGTGGCGTACGCCGAGGCGCCCAGCACGACCTCGCCGAACAGCACCCCGCCGGAGTGCACGATGACGCCCGGGACGGGCTGCTGCACGTCGCGGATCTCCACCACCGCGCCGGACTCCAGCCGGATCCGGCCCTGGTCGGCGAGCTGGCCGCCGCCCTCGGCGTAGAACGGGGTGCGGTCGAGGATGATCTCGACCTCGTCGCCCTCGGAGGCGGCCGGCGAGGGGACGCCGTCCACCAGCAGGCCGACGACGGTGGCCTCGCCCTCGGTGAGGTTGTAGCCGGTGAAGACGCTGGCGCCGGACTTGTCGGCGACCTCGCGGTACGCGGCGACGTCGGCGTGGCCCATCTTCTTGGCCTTGGCGTCCGCCTTGGCCCGGTCCCGCTGCTCCTGCATGAGGCGGCGGAAGCCGGCCTCGTCCACCTGGAGGCCCTGCTCCTCGGCCATCTCCAGGGTCAGGTCGATCGGGAAGCCGTAGGTGTCGTGCAGCTTGAACGCCTGCTCGCCGGAGAGCACCGCGCCGCCGGACTGCTTGGTCTCGGTGACCGCGACGTCCAGCAGGTTGGTGCCGGCCTTCAGGGTCTGCAGGAAGGCCGCCTCCTCGCCGACGACGACCGTCTCGATGCGCTTGCGGTCGCTCTCCAGCTCGGGGTACTGCGGGGCCATCGCCTTGATCGCGACGTCGATGAGCTCCTTGGCCACCGGCTCGGTGGCGCCCAGCAGGCGCATGTTGCGGATGGCGCGGCGCAGGATGCGGCGCAGCACGTAGCCGCGGCCCTCGTTGCCGGGGGTGACGCCGTCGCCGACCAGCATCAGCGCGGTGCGGATGTGGTCGGTGACCACTCGCAGCGAGACGTCCGACTTGTGGTCGGCGCCGTAGGTGTGGCCGGTGAGCTCGGCGGCACGGTCGAGGATCATCCGGCTGGTGTCGATCTCGAAGAGGTTGTCGACGCCCTGCAGGACGGCGGCCAGGCGCTCCAGGCCCAGGCCGGTGTCGATGTTCCGGCTCGGCAGGTCGCCGAGGATCTCGAAGCCGTCCTTGCCGTCGCCGTGGCCGCGCTCGTACTGCATGAAGACCAGGTTCCAGATCTCCAGGTAGCGCTCGCCGTTGACGGCCGGGCCGCCCTCCTCGCCGTACGCGGGGCCGCGGTCGTAGTTGATCTCCGAGCACGGGCCGCACGGGCCGGGGACGCCCATCGACCAGAAGTTGTCCTTCATGCCCAGGCGCTGGATGCGCTCCGAGGGCACGCCGATGACGTCACGCCAGATCAGCTCGGCCTCGTCGTCGTCCTTGTAGACGGTGATCCAGAGCTTCTCCTTCTCCAGGCCGTAGCCACCGTCCGCGACGGGCGTGGTGAGCAGGTCCCACGCGAACTTGATGGCTCCTTCCTTGAAGTAGTCGCCGAAGGAGAAGTTGCCGCACATCTGGAAGAAGGAGCCGTGCCGGGTGGTCTTCCCGACCTCCTCGATGTCCAGGGTGCGCACGCACTTCTGGACGCTGGTGGCGCGCGAGAACTGCGGCTTGACCTCGCCCAGGAAGTAGGGCTTGAACGGCACCATGCCGGCGTTGACGAGCAGCAGGGTGGGGTCGTCGGCGACCAGGGACGCCGACGGAACGACGGTGTGGCCGCGCTCCTCGAAGAAGCGCAGCCAGCGGCGGCGGATCTCAGCCGACTCCATTAGTGGTCCTTCCGGTTCGGGATGCCGCCCCGCGGCGGCAGGGCGCGGCGGGGCGTTTCTTCAGTGGTCTGGGGGGTGGTACGGGCGCCGTCGGTCACGGAACGGGCGCGGGACGGGGGCAGGGCGGCGGCCGGGCGACCGGGCGCCGCCGAGATAGCTCGGTACTGCGGCTCGCCGCGCAGGACCCGGCGGTCCGCGCGGGGCTCCGCCACGGCGGTGCCGTGCAGCCCGAGGTCGTCCTTCAGCTGCTCCTCGCGCTCGGCCATGCCGGCCTTCACGTCCCGGGCGAACTGCTTGGCCAGGTCGCCCAGGTGCAGCGCACCGCGGGCGGCGGTACCGGAGAGGCTGTCCGGGGTGAGCCGGTGCACGGCCTCGTTGGCCTTGTTCATGGCCCAGACGGTGGCACCGGCACCGACCGCCATCCAGAAGACGCGTCGCACCATGCCGTCAGCCCCTCACCGCGCGCCGGACCCGGGAGAGCAGGCCGCTCCTGGGCGCGGTCGCGGCGCGCACCTCGGCCCGGACCAGCCGGGCCAGCTCCTCGCGCTCGCCGGCCTGCGAGGGCATCGGCGGAAGGCCGCCCTGCTGCCGGGCGACGGCCTTGCGCACGCCGTAGCTGAACGCCGCGACCTTCACCAGCGGTCCGCCCAGGGTGGCGGCCACGGTGGAGGAGAGCGCGTTGGCGTTGGCGGCGGCGTCCTGCACGTTGGCGGTGATCTCGTCGACCCGATCCAGCTGCTCGTTGGCGCTGCGCACGGCGGCGCCCGCGTCGGTCAGCAGCGGGACGGCCTGCTCGGTGACCGCGGAGACCAGGACGGCGGCCTCCTTGAGGACCCGGGAGAGGCGGACCAGCACCACGGCGAGCAGGGTGACCAGGACCGCCCAGAACACGGCGACGAGCAATCCGGCCAGCTCTCCCACGGACACCTTTGCGCGCTCCCTCGCCTTGCAGATCTACAGACGGAACCCTATCGCGCCCACGCCCGATTCCCGGACCGGGTTCTTTCCCCGGCGATCCGGTCGGGTGTGCGATCCGCGCGCGTAACCTACCGGCCGGTCACCTCGTTCTGCCTGGCAGGCCGTCGCCCGTACGGCCCGACGCACGTCCGGACCGCGGCGGTCCGGCCCGAACACGGGGAGCAGCCTTTGGCCGGGGACTGGAGAGCACGGCCGGGGGAGCCCGGTCCGGGGCCGTACGAGCCGGAGCCCGGGCGGCTGCCGGCCGAGGTGACGGGCTTCGTCGGGCGGCGGGAGGAGCTGGCCGAACTGGCCGGCCTGCTGGCCTCGGCCCGGCTGGTGACCGTCACCGGGCCGGGCGGCGTGGGCAAGAGCCGGCTGGCGCTGCGCGCCGCGGCCCGGGCGGCCGACGCGTTCCCGGACGGCACCTGGCTGGTGGACGTGGCCCCGGTGCAGGACGGGCTACTGCTCGGCCACGCCGTCCTGGAGGCACTGCGGCTCGCCGACGGCACCGCCCGTCCGCCGCTGGACGTCCTCACCGAGCGGTTGGACGGCCGGCGCCTGCTGCTGGTGCTGGACGGCTGCGAGCACCTGGTGGAGGCCTGCGCCGAGCTGGCCGACGCGCTGCTGCGGGCGCTGCCCGGCCTGCGGCTGCTGGCCACCAGCCGCACCGCCCTGCGGGCCTCGGGCGAGCACCTGCTGGGCCTGGCTCCGCTGCCGGCCGGCCCGGCGCCCGTCGGCCCGGTGCGGCCGGACACGCTGCCGGAGGCGGTACGGCTGTTCGCCGACCGGGCCCGGGCGGTGCTGCCGTCCTTCGAGGTGACGGAGGCCAACGCGGAGGCGGTCACGCTGCTCTGCCGCCGGCTGGACGGCATCCCGCTGGCCGTGGAGCTGGCCGCCGGCCGGCTGCGCGCCCTGTCGGTGGAGCAGATCACGGCCCGGCTGGACGACCGCTTCCGGCTGCTCACCGGCGGCTCCCGGACGGCCCTGCCCCGGCACCGGGCGCTGCGCACCACCATCGGCTGGAGCCATGAGCTGTGCACCGTGCAGGAACGTTTACTCTGGGCCCGCCTGTCGGTCTTCGCCGGCGGCTTCGACCTGGAGGCCGCCGAGTACGTCTGCGCCGGCGAGGGCATCGAGGGCGAGGACGTGCTCGACCTGCTCGACGAGCTGGTGGCCAAGTCCGTCGTGCTGCGCGAGGACAGCGCCTTCGGCGTGCGCTTCCGGCTGCTGGACACCCTGCGCGAGTACGGCGGCCAGTGGCTGCGCGCCGCCGGCGAGGAGCCGCGGCTGCTGCGCCGCCACCGGGACTGGTACCTGGGCGTCGCCACCTGGGGCGAGGTCGAGTGGTTCGGCCCCCGGCAGGCGGAGACCGCCGAGCGCACCGAGCTGGCCCACGCCAACCTCCGCGCGGCGCTGGAGTTCTGCCTCGCCGAGCCGGGCGAGGAGCAGATCGCCCTGCTGCTGGCCGGCACCCTCTGGTTCTACTGGGTGGGCTGCGGCCACCTCGGCGAGGGCCGGCACTGGCTGGACCGCGCGCTCGCCCTGGACCGCGAGCCCACCGAGGCCCGGGCCAAGGCCCTGTGGGTGACCGGCCACATGGCCACCCTCCAGGGGGACCTCGGCCTGGCCCGCCCGGTGCTGGAGGAGTGCCGCCGCCAGGCCCTGGACACCGGGGACGACCGGGCCCTGGCCCACGCCGTCCACCGCCAGGGCTGCGTCGCCCTGGTCGGCGACGACCCCGACCGGGCCGCCGAGCTGTTCGAGGAGGCGCTCTGGCACTACCGGACCATCGGCGAGCTCAACAGCAACGTGGTGATGGCCATGCTGGAGCTGGGCCTGGCCTACCTCTTCCAGGGGGACCTGGACAGCGGCGAGCTCTGGTTCGGCCAGGCCCGCGAGCTGTGCGAGGAGCACGGCGAGCAGTGGGCCTACGGGTACGTGCTCTACGCGATGGCGTACTCGCACTGGCTGGACGGCGCGGTGCAGCCCGCCCGGGCGCTGGCCCGGGAGTGCGTCCGGCTGAACCACCTCTTCCGCGACCTGCTCGGCATCGTGCTGGGCATCGACCTGCTGGCGCTGCTGGAGACCGAGCCGAGCAGGCCGGGCGAACCGGGGAACCTGCGTGAGGCCCGGGTGCTGCAGGGGGCCGCGCACCGGATCTGGCGCGCGGTCGGCAACCCCTTCCTGGGCTCGCGGAACTTCTTCGGGCCGCACCAGGAGTGCGCCGAGCGGGCCCTGGCCGGGCTGACCGCCGACGAGTACGAGGACTGCTACGCGGCCGGCACCCTGCTGGACGTGGACGCGGCGGTGGTCCGGGCGCTCGGCGGCGGGGGCTCCGCGCACGACCCGGAGGCGGCCCCGGGCCCGCTCTCGGCGCTGCCCGCACCGGCGCCCTCGCGGATGCGGAATAGTTGAAACTTGCCGATTGCTTGAGGAGGCAAGGAACCACCCGGAAGGAGCACCATGGCCGTCCACAACGCCGCCGACGAGTACCGCATGGCGAAGTTCTACTTCGATTCCAAGGCCTACACGGACGCGGCCCGCATGCTCGAAGGGGTCCTGGCCGAGGAGCCGGCCAACCTCTCCGTCCGCCTGCTGCTGGCCCGCAGCTACTTCCACTCGGCCCAACTCCGCCGCGCCGAGGCCGAGCTGCTGCGGATCCTGGAGGCCGACCCGGCCGAGGACTACGCCCGGCTGATGCTCGGCCGCACCCTGGAGCGCCAGGGCCGCGCCGAGGAGGCCCGGCCGCACCTGCGGCTGGCCGCCGCGATGAGCGGCGAGGCCCTCTGACGGCACACCGGAAAAGGGACGAGCCCCCGCCGCCTCGAAAGGCGACGGGGGCTCGCTGGTGTTCGCGAAGAGCGAAGCCGGGTCAGCGCGAGTAGTACTCGACGACCAGCTGCTCGTCACAGATCACCGGGACCTCCTTGCGCTGCGGCGCACGGTCCAGGCGGAAGGCCAGGGCCTTCAGGTTGACCTCGAGGTACTTCGGGGTCTGGCCCTCACCCGCGTAGCCACCCTCACGGGCGACCTGGAAGGGGACCTTCTCCTTGGAGCGCTCGCGGACGGTCACCACGAAGCCCGGCTTCATCTGGTACGACGGCTTGTTGACCTTGCCGCCGTTGACCTCGATGTGGCCGTGGACGACCATCTGGCGGGCCTGGTAGATGGTGCGGGCGATGCCCGAACGCAGCACCAGCGAGTCCAGACGGGTCTCCAGCTCGGCGACGAGCGCCTCACCGGTCTTGCCCTCGGCCTTCTTCGCGCGGTCGAACGCGCGCGCCATCTGCTTCTCGCTCAGGTCGTACTGGGCGCGCAGACGCTGCTTCTCGAGCAGACGGACCTTGTAGTCCGAGTTCTGCTTGCGGCCACGGCCGTGCTGGCCGGGCGGGTACGGGCGGGCCTCGAAGTACTTGACGGACTTCGGGGTCAGCGGCACACCGAGGGCACGCGCGATCTTGACCTTGGGACGCTTCTGGTTCGCCATGAACCAAACCTTCCTTGCTTACGAATACGGCTTCACCAGGTGTTGACGGAGGTCGCATGTCGCGACTCGGAGAAAACCCCGCCGCCTGCGCGATGGGATCAGCCGCTCTCCGGAGCCGGGCACGAAACGTGCTGGTCACACGAAGGACCCGGAGAACCGGGCCATCCGCGACACCGAAACGGTGCGCGACGCTCCTGGTGCGGGCCTCCCGGAGGAGGCCTACGGCCGGTGCCCCGCTGGTGCGGCCGGTCGGTGGGGTCTCCCCCGCCGCCGTCCCGGGACATGGCACTCCGACGAAGTATACCCGTGGATCACTCGGCCTTTTCCCCGGGCTGCTCCCCGGCCGCGGGATCCGCCGTCCGCTCCGGGCTCCCCGCCGCCTTCGCGCCCTTCGTCGCGTCCTTCTTCTCCACCCTGCGCTCCCCGCGCAGCCGCCCGCGCGTCCACTCCACCACGTCCGCGTACCGGGCCTCGCCGCCGCGCCTGGTCGGCTGGTAGTACTCCTTGCCGTGCACCGCGTCCGGCGCGTACTGCTGGGCGGCGATGCCCTCCGGCAGGTCGTGCGGGTACCGGTAGCCCTTGCCGTGGCCGAGCTTGCCCGCACCGCCGTAGTGCGCGTCCCGCAGGTGGGACGGGACGGCGCCGGCCAGGCCCTGCCTGACGTCCGCCAGCGCCGCGTCGATCGCCAGGTAGGCCGCGTTGGACTTGGGCGCCAGGGCCAGCGCGATGGCCGCCTGGGACAGGATGATCCGGGCCTCCGGGAAGCCGATCAGGGCCACCGCCTGGGCCGCCGCCACCGCCGTCTGCAGGGCCGTCGGGTCGGCCAGGCCGACGTCCTCGCTGGCCGAGATCATCAGCCGGCGGGCGATGAACCGCGGGTCCTCCCCCGCCTCGATCATCCGGGCCAGGTAGTGCAGGGTGGCGTCCACGTCGCTGCCGCGGATCGACTTGATCAGCGCGCTCGCCACGTCGTAGTGCTGGTCGCCGTCCTTGTCGTAGCGCACCGCCGCCTGGTTGACCGCCGTCTCGGTGGTGGCCAGGGTGATGCTCGACTCGCTCTTCTCCAGCGCCGCTCCGGCCGCCGCCTCCAGCGTGGTCAGCGCCCGCCGGGCGTCCCCGCCGGCCAGCCGCACCAGGTGGTCCTCGGCCTCCGCGGACAGCTCCAGCGTGCCCGCCAGGCCGCGCTCGTCGGCCACCGCGCGGCGCAGCAGCGCCCGGACGTCCTCGTCGGTCAGCGACTCCAGGGTGAGCAGCAGCGAGCGGGACAGCAGCGGGGAGATCACCGAGAAGTACGGGTTCTCCGTGGTGGCCGCGATCAGGGTGACCCAGCGGTTCTCCACGGCCGGCAGCAGCGAGTCCTGCTGGGCCTTGGAGAAGCGGTGGATCTCGTCCAGGAAGAGCACCGTCTCCCGGCCGGACATCCCGACCGCCCGCCGGGCACCGTCGATCACCGCCCGGACCTCCTTGACCCCGGCGGTGATCGCGGACAGCTCCACGAAGCGGCCCTCGACCGCCTGGCTGATCACGTGCGCCAGGGTGGTCTTGCCGGTGCCGGGCGGCCCCCAGAGGATCACCGAGCTGGTCGCCGCCGGGCCGCGCGAGCCCGCGACCAGCCGGCGCAGCGGCGAGCCGGGCTTCAGCAGCTGCCGCTGTCCGGCCACCTCGTCCAGGGTGCGCGGACGCATCCGTACGGCCAGGGGCGCGCGGCCGGGCTCCCTGCTCTGGCGTTCCTCGGCTGCGGCGGTGAAGAGGTCCGGTTCGTCCACACCGGAAGCCTATGCGAGGCCCCCGACAGCCCGGGCGGCCGAGGCGCGTCCTAGTGCAGCCCGGCGGCGTGGTCCGGGACGTACTTCTGCAGGTCGCGCGGGGGCCGCTGGTAGCCGCGCGAGGCGGGGCGGGGCGGCAGCTCGATCCTTGGCGCCCTGGTCTCGTGGTACGGCACGGTGGACAGCAGGTGGGCGATCATGTTGATCCGCGCCCGGCGCTTGTCGTCGCTCTCCACCACGTGCCAGGGCGAGTCCGGGGTGTCGGTGTGGATGAACATCTCGTCCTTGGCCCGCGAGTAGTCCTCCCAGCGGGTGATCGACTCGACGTCCATCGGGGAGAGCTTCCAGCGCTTCATCGGGTCCTCCAGGCGGTCCCGGAAGCGCCGCTCCTGCTCGGTGTCGCTCACCGAGAACCAGTACTTGCGCAGCAGGATGCCCGATTCGGTCAGCATCCGCTCGAAGGTCGGGCACTGGTGCAGGAACTGCCAGTACTCCTCGTCGCTGCAGAAGCCCATCACGCGCTCGACGCCCGCGCGGTTGTACCAGCTGCGGTCGAACAGCACGATCTCCCCGGCGGCCGGAAGGTGCTCGACGTACCGCTGGAAGTACCACTGGGTCTTCTGCCGCTCGGTCGGCGTGGGCAGCGCCGCGACCCTGGCGATGCGCGGGTTGAGGTACTCCGTCACGCGCTTGATCGCCCCGCCCTTGCCGGCGGCGTCGCGGCCCTCGAAGACCACCACCAGCCGGGCGCCCTCGACCCGCACCCACTCCTGGAGCTTCACCAGCTCCTCCTGGAGCCGCAGCAGCTCCCGCTCGTACGGCTTCCTCGCCAGCCTCTCCGGCTTCTCGGTCCGCTGCCGCTCGACCACCCTCGGGTCCTCCGTTCGGTTGAATGCCGATGAGCACTCACCGTAGGCGCCGGAGGCCGGATCCGCAGGTCGGCGTGGCCGTGGCGACCGGGCCGGTCTCGTGGACCGGCCCTGGGAGAGGCGCCCGAGGGGAGCGTGGGCTACACGGCGACGAACGGCTCGGGGTAGCGGCAGAGGCCGCGCGGCGCGCCGTCGTACCCGGCCAGCGGCAGCGCCTGGAAGTACTCCTGCGGCACCTCGAACGGGCCGGAGACCTCGTGCCGCCCGGCCGGCTCGAAACCGAACCGCCCGTAGTACTCCGGATCGCCGAGGACGATCACGAGCTTCTCGCCCGCCTTCTCGGCCGCCGACAGCGCGGCCCGGACGACCAGTTCGCCGACGCCCCGGCGCTGCCACTCGGGCGCCACCGCGACCGGCGCGAGCGCCAGGCCCTTGCCGTCGCCGACCCGGAGCCGGGTCAGCAGCGCGTGCCCGATCACCAGCCCCGCCCCGTCGACCGCCACCACGGACAGGCCGGGCAGCCAGGCGGGATCGCGGCGCAGCGCGTCCACCAGGTCCGCCTCGTCCGGGCCGGGGAACGCGGCCATGTGGACGCGCCTGGTCGCCGGGGCGTCGTCCGGACATTCGACTCTCGTTGTGACCTGCAAAAGTCAACCCTCCCTGTGTCACACACCGTTGTGGACCGGCCCCGGACGGCGGGTGGGCCGTCCGGGGCCGTTGCAGGTTAGCGGATGACGCGGTGTCAGGACTTGGGCTGAGCCTCGCCCTTGGCGTCCTCGCGGACCTTGGGCTGGGCGTCCACGCCGGCCTCGCGGCGCTGCGCCGGGGTGATCGGGGTCGGGGCGCCGGTCAGCGGGTCGCCGCCGGTGGACGTCTTCGGGAAGGCGATGACGTCCCGGATGGTGTCGTACCCGCCCAGCAGCGTGACGATGCGGTCCAGGCCGAAGGCGACGCCACCGTGCGGCGGCGGGCCGTAGTTGAAGGCGTCCAGCAGGAAGCCGAACTGCGAGGCCGCCTCCTCCTCGGAGAGGCCGATCGCGTCGAACGCCCGCTTCTGCACCTCGCGCTGGTGGATACGGATCGAACCGCCGCCCAGCTCCGAGCCGTTGAGGACCAGGTCGTAGGCGTTGGACAGGGCCGAGCCCGGGTCGGTGTCGAAGGTGGACAGCGACTCGGCGGTCGGGGCGGTGAACGGGTGGTGCACCGCGTGCCAGCCCTGGAACTGGCCCTTGTCGTCCTCGATCGGCTCGAACATCGGGAAGTCGACGACCCAGAGGAAGGCCCACTGGGACTCGTCGATCAGCTCGCAGCGGCGGCCGATCTCCAGGCGGGCGGCGCCGAGCAGCTCCTGCGAGGCGCGCTCCTTGCCGGCCGCGAAGAAGATCGCGTCGCCGTTCTTGGCGCCGGCGGCGGCGGCGAGGCCGGCCAGGTGCTCCTCGGAGAGGTTCTTGGCGACCGGGCCGCGCAGCTCGCCGGTCTCGGCGTCGATGAGGACGTACGCCAGGCCCCGGGCGCCGCGCGCCTTGGCCCAGTCCTGCCAGGCGTCCAGCTGCTTGCGCGGCTGGGAGGCGCCGCCGGGCATGACCACGGCGCCGACGTACGGGGCCTGGAAGACCCGGAAGTCGGTGCCCTTGAAGTACTCGGTCAGGTCGGTGAGTTCCTGGCCGAAGCGGACGTCCGGCTTGTCCGAGCCGTAGCGGCCCATGGCGTCCGCGTACGTCATCCGCGGCAGCGGGTTCGGGATCTCGTAGCCGTGCACCTCGCGCCAGATGGAGCCGACGATCTTCTCGCCGAGGGCCAGGATGTCCTCCTGGTCGACGAACGAGGCCTCGATGTCCAGCTGGGTGAACTCCGGCTGCCGGTCGGCACGGAAGTCCTCGTCGCGGAAGCAGCGGGCGATCTGGTAGTAGCGCTCCATGCCGGCCACCATCAGCAGCTGCTTGAACAGCTGGGGCGACTGCGGGAGGGCGTACCAGTGGCCGGGCTGGAGGCGGACCGGGACCAGGAAGTCGCGGGCGCCCTCGGGGGTGGAGCGGGTGAGGTACGGCGTCTCGATGTCGAGGTAGTCGTTCTCCTCCATCACCCGGCGGATGATGTTGTTGACCTTGGAGCGCAGGCGCAGGCCCTTGGCCGGGCCCTCGCGGCGCAGGTCCAGGTAGCGGTAGCGCAGCCGGACCTCCTCGTTGACCGTGCCCGGCTCGTACTCGGCGACCGGGAAGGGCAGCGGGGCGGCCTCGGAGAGCACCTCGATCTCGCTGACGACGACCTCGACGGCGCCGGTCGGGATGTCCGGGTTCTCGTTGCCCTCGGGGCGGACCCGGACGTCGCCGACGACCTTGACGCAGTACTCGGCGCGCAGGCCGTGCACCGAGTCGAGGTCACGGACCACGATCTGCACGGTGCCGGAGGCGTCGCGCAGGTCGATGAAGGCGACGCCGCCGTGGTCGCGGCGGCGGGCGACCCAGCCGGCCAGGGTGACGGTGGTGCCTGCGTGCTCCGGGCGGAGCGTGCCCGCGTCGTGCGTGCGGATCACAGCTGCTTCTCCTTCAGGGTGGTGACGAGTGCGTCGAGGGCGACGGGGGTCTGCTCGCCGGTGCTCATGTCCTTGAGCTGGACGACGCCCTCGGCGAGGTCCCGGTCCCCGGCGATCAGGGCGAAGCGCGCACCGGACCGGTCGGCGGACTTCATGGCGTTCTTGATGCTCTTCACGCCGAAGGCGAGGTCGGTGGCGACGCCGGCCCGGCGCAGCTCGACCACCTTCGCGAACAGGGTGTTCTTGGCCTCCTCGCCGAGCGCGACGGCGTAGACGGCGGTGGCGGACGGCAGGTCGAGGGTGATGCCCTCGGCCTCCATCGCGAGGTAGGTGCGGTCCACGCCGAGGGCCCAGCCGACGGACGGCAGCGCCGGGCCGCCGATCATCTCGGACAGGCCGTCGTAGCGGCCGCCGCCGCCGATCGCGGACTGGGCGCCGAGGCCGTTGTGCACGAACTCGAAGGTGGTGCGGGTGTAGTAGTCCAGGCCGCGCACCAGCTTGGGGTCGTCGACGAAGGCCACGCCCGCCGCGGTGAGCAGCTCGCGGACCTTCTCGTCGTACGCCTTGCACTCCTCGCACAGGTAGTCGCGCAGCATCGGGGCGTCGGCCAGCTGGGCCTGCACCGACTCGCGCTTGTCGTCGAGGACGCGCAGCGGGTTGATCTCGGCGCGGCGGCGGGTCTCCTCGTCCAGGTCCAGGCCGGAGAGGAACTCGATCAGGGCGGCGCGGTAGACCGGGCGGCACTGCTTGTCGCCGAGGCTGTTGAGCAGCAGCGAGTAGTTCCGCACGCCGAGCGAGCGGAACGCGTCGTCGGCCAGGATGATCAGCTCGGCGTCCAGCGCCGGGTCCTCGGCGCCGATCGCCTCGGCGCCGACCTGGGAGAACTGGCGGTAGCGGCCCTTCTGGGCGCGCTCGTAGCGGTAGTACGAGGCGGAGTACCAGAGCTTGACCGGCAGGTTGCCCTGCTTGTGCAGGTTGGCCTGGAGGGCGGCGCGCAGCACCGGGGCGGTGCCCTCGGGGCGCAGCGCGAGCTCGTCGCCGCCCTTGGTGGTGAGGGTGTACATCTCCTTGGTGACGATGTCGGTGGACTCGCCGACGCCGCGGGAGAACAGCTTCACGTCCTCGAAGACCGGGGTCTCGATGTACCCGTAACCGGCCCGGCGGGAGGGCCCGGAGAGCCGGTCGCGGATCGCCAGGAAGGTCGCGGAGCTGGGGGGCAGCAGGTCGTAGGTGCCCTTGGGGGCGGTGAAGGTGCTCAACTTCTCTTCCGTCACATTCCTCGTCGCGGGAAAGCCGGGGCGCCGGTGGCCCCCGCTGCCTGTCGGAGGTAGGGGTTGGTGGCGCGCTCGCGGCCGATGGTGGTCTGACCGCCGTGGCCGGAGAGGACCACGGTGGAGTCGTCGAGGGGCAGGCACACCCGGGCCAGCGAGTTCATGATCGCCTCGCTGTCCCCGCCCGGGAGGTCGGTACGCCCTATGGAGCCGGCGAACAGCAGGTCGCCCGAGAACAGCACCGGGGGGAGGTCCTCGGCACCGGGCGTCCGGAAGGTCACCGACCCCCCGGTATGGCCCGGGGCGTGGTCCACGGTGAGCTTCAGGCCCGCCAGCTCCAGCACGCTGCCGTCGGTGAGCTCGCGCACGTCGTCGGGCTCGCCGACGGTGAGCTCGCCCATCAGCTGGGTGCCCAGGGAGCGGCCGAGCGCCTTCTCCGGGTCGGACATCATGTACCGGTCCTCGGGGTGGATCCACGCCGGGACGCCGCGGGCGCCGCAGACCGGGACCACGGAGGCCACGTGGTCGATGTGGCCGTGGGTGAGCAGCACGGCGACGGGCTTCAGCCGGTGCTCGCGGACCATCTCCTCGACGCCGGCGGCCGCCTGGTGCCCGGGATCGACGATGACGCACTCCTCGCCCGCCGCCGGAGCGACCAGGTAGCAGTTGGTGCCCCAGGCTCCAGCGGGGAATCCGGCGATGAACACGCGCGTCCTTCGGGTGTGCGGCGGGCGGCTGCGGCGGCTACCAGTGGTGATCGCTGCCTGTGGTGATTTAGGTGCAGCCTACCGGCGCCCCGGGCCCGGTTGCGAACCAGATGGGGGTGGCGGGGCGCCGCGGCCCGGCAGGTTCACCGGGTTCTTACAGGCCCGGTCCCTACACTTGGCCGCCGAGGGATGCGATGATCCGCTCCGGAATCCATCCTCATTTCCCGCACATCCGTAGGAGACACGGCCGGTGGTCAGCAGCGAACAGCGGCGGCGGCAGCTCGCCCGAGAGAAGTACGAGCGCCAGTTGGAGCGCCGGGTCGCGGCCGCGGCCGCGCGCAGGCGGCGCAACACGATCCTGGGGGCCTCGCTCGCCGTGGTGGTGCTGGCCGGCGGTGGCACGCTGATCGCCACCGGCGCGTTCAGCTCGGACGACAAGGGCGGCGCGTCGGCCGCGAAGAGCGCGCAGGCCGCGCCGACCGCCACCGACGAGCCGAGCACCCCGACCCGCAAGCCCGTCGAGGGCTGCGCCGCCCCGGCGCCGGGCGCGCCCAACGGCAAGCAGTGGCAGGCCGAGCCGCCGATGACGGTCGACGCGGGCGGCTCGTACGCGATGACGCTGGACAGCAACTGCGGCAAGGTGACGATCGCGCTGGACGCGGCCAAGGCCCCGCACACCGTGAACTCCTTCGCCTTCCTGGCCGGCGAGCAGTACTTCGACCACACCAAGTGCCACCGCCTGACCACCGACGGCATCTTCGTGCTCCAGTGCGGCGACCCGACCGCCAGCGCGACCGTCCCGGGCGGCACCGGCGGCCCCGGCTACAAGTTCGCGGACGAGAACCTCACCGGCGCGACCTACCCGGCCGGCACCGTGGCGATGGCCAACTCCGGCCCGGGCACCAACGGCAGCCAGTTCTTCCTGGTCTACAAGGACACCAAGCTGCCGCCGAACTACACCCCCTTCGGCAAGATCACCGGTGGCCTGGACGTGGTGCAGAAGATCGCGGCCGCGGGCACCCTGGAGGGCTCGCCGGACGGCCACCCGATGGCCGATGTCACCTTCAACTCCGTTACGGTAGCGAAGGGTTGACCAACTCCGGGGCCGTCGGCGGGCGGTGTGCGCGCCGCCCCCGCACGGCCCCGGACCGAAATCGCCCGGCCCGGATGCGGACAGCACCGGTCCTGGTCGCCTATGTTGGCGTTGTATAGGGTGCCCGGACCCGCCTAGCCGTCACCCTCGGCAGCAAGGCACGGCGGACGGGGACGGCGGACTCTTTCGGTCCGTCGCACATCAACTGTGGACGACGGACGCGCGCCGCCCCGGCGCGGGCGCGACGTCATGTGGAGGACGCGCTATGAGCAGCGACCCGTGGGGCCGTGTGGACGAGCAGGGCACGGTCTACGTCAGGACGGCCGACGGCGAACGCGTCGTCGGTTCCTGGCAGGCCGGCTCGCCCGAGGAGGCCCTCGCCTACTTCGAGCGCAAGTACCAGGGCATCGAGGTGGAGATCGGCCTGCTGGAGAAGCGGGTGCGCACCACCGACCTGGCCGCCAAGGACGCCCAGACCGCGCTGGAGCACCTGCGCGCCCAGGTCGTCGAGGGGCACGCGGTCGGTGACCTGGAGGCCCTGGCCAAGCGGCTGGACACGCTCGCTGGCGAGATCGAGAGCCGGCGCGAGGAGCGCAAGGCCGCCCGCGCCAAGGCCCAGGACGAGGCCCGTGCGGCCAAGGACGCCCTGGTCGCCGAGGCCGAGCAGCTCGCCGAGTCCACCCAGTGGCGGGAGGCCGGAGACCGGCTGCGCGCCCTGGTGGACACCTGGAAGGGCCTGCCCCGGCTGGACCGCAAGAGCGACGACGAGCTGTGGCACCGCTTCTCGCACGCCCGCTCGGTCTTCTCCAAGCACCGCAAGGCGCACTTCGCGACCCTGGACGCCGAGCGCGAGAAGGCCCGGCAGACCAAGGAGGCGCTGGTCGCCGAGGCCGAGGCGCTGTCCTCGTCGACGGAGTGGGGCAGCACCGCCGCCTCCTACCGCGACCTGATGGCGCGTTGGAAGGCCGCCGGCCGGGCCCAGCGGGACATCGAGGACGAGCTGTGGGCGCGGTTCCGCGGCGCCCAGGACGTCTTCTTCCAGGCCCGCTCCTCGGTGTTCAGCGAGCGGGACGCCGAGCAGGTCGAGAACCAGAAGCTCAAGGAGGCGCTGGCCGTCGAGGCCGAGGCGATCCTGCCGATCACCGACCTCAAGGCCGCCAAGGCCGCGCTGCGCGAGGTCAACGAGCGCTGGGAGGCCATCGGGCACGTGCCGCGCGAGGTCCGTCCGAAGCTGGACGGCCGGCTGAACGCGGTCGAGCGGGCCATCCGCGAGGCCGAGGACGCCGAGTGGAAGCGCTCCAACCCGGAGGCCAAGGCCCGCGCCGCCGGCATGGTGGGCCTGTTCCAGGCGAAGGCCGACAAGATCCAGGCCGACCTGGACAAGGCCCGCGCGGCCGGCAACGCCTCCAGGACCGCCAAGCTGGAGTCCGAGCTGGCGGGCGTGCAGACCCTGCTGGAGCAGGCGCACAAGAGCCAGGAGGAGTTCAGCGGCTGAGTGCCCCGCCGCGGCTGATCGGCCGACCGGGCCGCTCGCCCCGACACGCTGAACGGCGAAGGCCCCCGGGATCGCTCCCGGGGGCCTTTCGCGCTGCTGCTCCAGGTGGAGGCGCCGCCGCCCGCCGCTACTTGCGGGCGGAGGTGACGCGGTAGACGTCGTAGACGCCCTCGACCCCGCGCACCGCCTTGAGCACGTGGCCCAGGTGCTTCGGGTCGCCCATCTCGAAGGTGAAGCGGCTCATCGCCACCCGGTCCCGGGAGGTCTGCACCGCCGCCGACAGGATGTTGACGTGCTGGTCGGAGAGCACCCGGGTGACGTCCGAGAGCAGCCGGGAGCGGTCCAGCGCCTCGACCTGGATGGCCACCAGGAAGACGGACGACTGGGTGGCCGCCCACTCGACGTCGATCATGCGCTCCGGCTGCTGGCTCAGCGCCTCCACGTTGACGCAGTCGGCGCGGTGCACCGAGACGCCGTTGCCGCGGGTCACGAAGCCGACGATCGGGTCGCCCGGCACCGGGGTGCAGCAGCGGGAGAGCTTGACCCAGACGTCCTCGATGCCCTTGACGATCACGCCCGGGTCGCCCTTGGCCCGGCGGCGCACCGCGCGGCGGTTGTCGTGGGTCGGGGTGGCGGTCTCCGCCAGGTCCTCGGTGGCGCCCTCCTCGCCGCCGAGCGCCTGGACGAGCTTCTGCACGATGTTCGGCGCGGCGACGTGGCCCTCGCCGATCGCGGCGTAGAGCGAGGAGATGTCGGGGTAGCGCATCTCGTGGGCCAGGGTGACCAGCGAGTCGCCGGTCAGGATCCGCTGGATCGGCAGGCCCTGCTTGCGCATCGCCCGGACGATCGCCTCCTTGCCGTGCTCGATCGCCTCCTCGCGGCGCTCCTTGGAGAACCAGGCGCGGATCTTGTTGCGGGCGCGCGGCGACTTGACGAAGCCCAGCCAGTCCCGGGACGGGCCGGCGTTCTCCGCCTTGGAGGTGAACACCTCGACGGTGTCGCCGTTCTCCAGGGTCGACTCCAGCGGCACCAGCCGCCCGTTGACCCTGGCGCCTATCGTCCGGTAGCCGACCTCGGTGTGCACCGCGAAGGCGAAGTCGACCGGGGTGGCCCCGGCCGGCAGGGCTATCACGTCGCCCTTGGGGGTGAAGACGAAGACCTCGTTGCTGGCCAGGTCGAAGCGGAGCGACTCCAGGAACTCGCCCGGGTCGGCCGTCTCCTTCTGCCAGTCCAGCAGCTGCCGCAGCCAGGCCATCTCGTTGACGGCGCCGGCCTTGTCGTCCTTGCGGACCTGGGTCGGGGTGTCGGTGCGGACCTTGGAGGCCCCGGCGACCGCGCGCTGCTTGTACTTCCAGTGGGCGGCGATGCCGTACTCGGCCCGCCGGTGCATGTCGAAGGTGCGGATCTGCAGCTCGACGGGCTTGCCCCCGGGACCGATCACCGTGGTGTGCAGTGACTGGTACATGTTGAACTTGGGCATCGCGATGTAGTCCTTGAACCGGCCCGGCACCGGGTTCCACCGCGCGTGGATGGTGCCCAGCGCCGCGTAGCAGTCGCGGACGGTGTCGACCAGGACCCGGATGCCCACCAGGTCGTAGATCTCGGCGAAGTCCCGGCCCCGGACGATCATCTTCTGGTAGACCGAGTAGTAGTGCTTCGGCCGGCCGGTGACGGAGGCGGTGATCCGGGCGCCGCGCAGGTCCCCCTGGACCTGGTCGATGACGGTCGCCAGGTACTCGTCCCGCTTGGGGGCGCGCTCGGCGACCAGCCGGACGATCTCGTCGTACATCTTGGGGTAGAGGATCGCGAAGGCGAGGTCCTCCAGCTCCCACTTGATGGTGTTCATGCCCAGCCGGTGCGCCAGCGGGGCGTAGATCTCCAGCGTCTCGCGGGCCTTCTTCTCCTGCTTCTCCCGCTTGAGGTAGCGCATCGTGCGCATGTTGTGCAGGCGGTCGGCCAGCTTGATCACCAGGACCCGCGGGTCCTTGGCCATCGCCACGACCATCTTGCGGACCGTCTCGGCCTGCGCGGCCTCGCCGAACTTGACCCGGTCCAGCTTGGTGACGCCGTCCACCAGCAGCGCCACCGAGTCCCCGAAGTCCTTGCGCAGGGTCTCCAGGCCGTAGTCGGTGTCCTCGACGGTGTCGTGCAGCAGCCCGGCCATCAGGGTCGGGGCGTCCATGCCGAGCTCGGCCAGGATCGTCGCCACGGCCAGCGGGTGGGTGATGTACGGGTCGCCGCTCTTGCGCTTCTGTCCGCGGTGCCACTTCTCGGCGACCGCGTACGCCTTCTCTATGTCCCGCAGCAGCGCCGGGTCGGCCTTGGGGTCGTTGGCCCGGATCGAGCGGAACAGCGGCTCCAGGACGGGGTTGAGCACGCTGGAACGCTGGCCGCCCAGGCGGGCCAGCCGGGCGCGCATGCCGCCGGTGGAGCCGCGGCCGGAGGGGCCGAGCGAACGCGAGGAGGTCGGCGCCGGGCGTGCCGGGGTGGCCCCCGAGGGCGTGGGACGGTTATCGGGGGCGGCCGCTGCGGCCGTGGGCACAACCTCGTCGGGCAAGGACAACTCCTCGGGGCACCGGGCCGACCCCCGCCGAGGCCCGAACGGTCGGACACAACCGGGAGGGGATGAATCTTCATGGTACCGAGCCGGGCGCCGCGGTGTTCATCCGGCCGGGCCGGAAACGGAAGGGCGGCGGTCGGATGTTCCGACCGCCGCCCTTCCCCGGGAACTCTCAGACCGTGACCAGCGTCTCCAGCGGAGCGCCGTCCAGGTGCCCGGCCAGCCGCTCGCGGCCGTCCAGGAAGCCCAGCTCCATCAGCACCACGACGCCCACCAGCCGGGCCCCGGCCTCCTTGACCAGGTCCAGCGAGGCGCCGATGGTGCCACCGGTGGCCAGCACGTCGTCCACCACCAGCACCCGCTCACCGGGCGCGAAGGCGTCGCACTGGACCTCCAGCGTCGCCGAGCCGTACTCCAGCTCGTACGAGCGCCGGAACACCTCGCCGGGCAGCTTGCCCTGCTTGCGGATCGGCACGAAGCCGAGCCCGGCCGCGTAGGCCGCCGGAGCCGCCAGCACGAAGCCGCGCGCCTCCAGGCCCACCACCTTGGTCGCACCGAGCTCCTCGGCCCGGGCCGCCAGCGCCCGGGTGAGGGCGCCGAAGGCCTCGGCGTCGGCGAGCAGCGGCGCGATGTCCTTGAACAGCACACCCGGCTTCGGGTAGTCCGGGACGTCCCGGATCCGGCTGTTCAGCAGCTCGGCCAGTGCGGTGTCGGCGGTGGTCACGGTTCTGTCCTTCACGGTGGTGGTGGCCCGGGTCTCGGCCGGGGTCAGCGCTTGGTGGACGGACGGCCCTTGGCACGCGTGGTGCCGGCCGCGCGGCCGCGCTGTCCGACCATACCCGCAGGCTGCTCCTCGTCCGTCGACCCGTCCGCCTCGACGCCCTCCGCGGCCCCGGCCTTGGCGGCGGCCGCGGCACGGTGCTGGAGGACCCGCTTGCGCAGCGCCTTCATCTCCGGCTGCTCCTCCTTGAGCTGCGCCAGCAGCGGGGTGGCGACGCAGATCGAGGAGTAGGCACCGGCCGCGAGGCCGATGAACAGCGCGAGCGAGATGTCGTTCAGGGTGCCGGCGCCCAGGAGGCCGCCGCCGATGAACAGCAGCGCGGCCACCGGCAGCAGCGCCACCACGGTGGTGTTGAGCGAGCGCACCAGGGTCTGGTTGAGGCCCGCGTTGGCGGCCTCGCTGTAGGTGAGCTTGTTCTGCTTCTCGATCCCCTTGGTGTTCTCCTTCACGGTGTCGAAGACGACGACCGTGTCGTAGAGCGAGTAACCGAGGATCGTCAGGAAGCCGATCACCGTGCCCGGGGTGACCTCGAAGCCCACCAGGGCGTACACGCCGATGGTGATCAGGAGGTCGTGGATGAGGGCGACCAGCGCCGACACGGCCATCCGCCACTCGAAGGCGATCGCCAGGTAGACCGTCACCAGGACCATGAAGACGATCAGGCCGGTGAGCGCCTTCTGGGAGATCTGCTTGCCCCAGCTGGGGCCGATCACCTGGGCCTCGACGGTGTCCAGCGGGACGTCGAGCTTCTTCGCGAGCTCGGAGCGGATCTCGTCGGAGCTCTTCGTCTCCTCGGTGCTGACCTGGATGCGGATCTTGCCGTTGTCGGTCGACTGCACCAGCGGGTGCGAGGAGACGACCCCGTCCGCGGTGTCCTGCGCCTGGGAGACCGTCAGTCCGGGCTTGGACACGGTGTAGACCGAGCCGCCCTTGAACTCGATGCCCAGGTGCAGGCCCATGGCCAGGCCGATCGCCGCGACCAGCACGATCACGCCGGAGATGGAGTACCAGAGCTTGCGGCGACCGACGAAGTCGAAGCTGACTTCACCCTGGTAGAGCCGGTGGCCCAGGTTGGAGAAGCGTGACACGGTGTCAGGCCTCCTTCACGGCGGCAGAGGAGGGGCTACGGCGACGGCTGCTGCGCAGCGGCGGGCGGGCGCCCAGCCGCTTCGGGTCCAGGCCGGACCACGGGTGGCCGTCCAGGAAGAACTTGCGACGGGCCAGCAGCGTGATCAGCGGCTTGGTGAAGAGGAAGATCACCACGACGTCGAGCAGGGTGGTCAGACCCAGGGTGAACGCGAAGCCCTGGACCTTGCCGACCGAGACCACGTAGAGCACGGCGGCACAGAGGAAGGACACGAAGTCCGAGACCAGGATGGTGCGCCGGGCGCGCGGCCAGGCCCGCTGGACCGCCGGGCGCAGCGGGGCGCCCTCGCGGACCTCGTCGCGGATGCGCTCGAAGTACACGATGAAGGAGTCGGCGGTGATGCCGATCGCGACGATCGCGCCGCAGACCGCGGGCAGGTTCAGCGCGAAGCCGATCGCGTTGCCGAGCAGGCTCATGATCGAGTAGGTCAGGGCCGCCGAGACGAGCAGACCGGCGATCGAGACCAGGCCCAGACCGCGGTAGTAGATCAGCGAGTAGGCGACCACGAGGATCATGCCGATGGCGCCGGCGACCAGACCGGCCTTGAGCTGGTCGCTGCCGAGCGCCGGGGAGACGGTGGTGATGTCGCTCTTGGCGAACTCCAGCGGCAGGGCGCCGTAGCTCAGCACGTTGGCGAGGTCCTGCGCCTCGGCCTGCGAGAAGCGGCCGGTGATGACCGCGCTGCCGCCCGGGATCGGTCCGTTGACCTGCGGGTGGGAGACGACCTGGTTGTCCAGCACGATGGCGAACTGGTTGTTCGGCGGGGCCTGCGAGGCCAGCTGGCCGGTGACCTTGGCGAAGGCGTCGCTGCCGCTGCTGTTGAACTGCAGCTGGACCTGCCAGCCGGCACCCTGCTGGGTGTCGATGGTGGCCTGGGCCTTGGAGACGTCCGCGCCCTTCACGGCCGCGGGGCCGAGGGCCAGCTTCTCGTAGTAGCCGTTCTCGGCCTTCTGGGAGCAGGCCACGACGGCCTTGTCCTCGGCGCCGGTCTGGGCGGCGCGGACGTCCGGCTTGGAGCAGTCCAGGGCGGCGAAGGCGGCGGCCAGCTCGGGCGGCACGGTGCCCTGGGTCATCGCGTTGCTGATGTCGGCCGGGGTCTGCGGGGCGGCCGGGTCACCGGTGGCGGCCGGGGCCGCGCTGCCGGATGCGGCGGCGGAGGGCGCGGTGC
>NZ_JBEZUT010000065.1:0-31048 GCF_040636595.1 Kitasatospora sp. NPDC036755 | reverse complement strand
AGCTCCCCGGCCCATTCCCCCATCGCCACGAAACGAGTCTGGCCCCACCGCTCACGCAGTGGGGCCAGAACCCAACATCTTCATCAGACTTCTAGCCGGCCACCGCGGTGGCCCGGCTCTCGCGGACCACCGTCACCCTGATCCGGCCCGGGTAGGTCAGCTCGGTCGAGACCTGGCGGGCCACCTCGCGGGCGATCAGTTCGGCACCGAGGTCGTCCACCGCCTCCGGCCGGACCATCACCCGGACCTCGCGGCCGGCCTGCATCGCGAACACCTCGGCCACGCCCTCGTGCGAGCGCGCGATCTCCTCCAGCCGCGCCAGCCGCCGGACGTACAGCTCCAGCGACTCCTTGCGCGCGCCCGGCCGACCGCCCGAACAGCCGTCCGCAGCCTGGGTCAGCACGGCCATCACGGTGCGGGGGTCGACCTCGTTGTGGTGGGCGGCGATCGCGTGCACCACCTCGGGGGTCTCGCCGTACCGCCGGGCGAGCTCCGCGCCGACGGCGGCGTGGCTGCCCTCGGACTCGTGGGTGAGCGCCTTGCCGATGTCGTGCAGCAGCGCCGCGCGCCGCACCGGCTCCGGGTCCACCCCGAGCTCGGCGGCCATCATCCCGGCCAGGTGCGCGGACTCCAGCAGGTGCCCGAGCACGTTCTGCCCGTACGACGCCCGGTAGCGCAACGAGCCCAGGGTGCGGACGAGTTCGGGGTGCATCCCGCCGACCCGGGCCTCCATCAGGGCGTCCTCGCCGGCCCGGACGCAGCGCTGCCCGACCTCCTCGCGACTGCGCTCGTACAGCTGCTCGATCCTGGTCGGGTGGATCCGGCCGTCCTCGACCAGCTGCTCCAGGGTGAGCCGGGCGGTCTCCCGGCGGATCGGGTCGAAGCAGGACAGCTGCACCGACTCCGGGGTGTCGTCGACGATCAGGTTCACACCGGTGACCGCCTCGAAGGCGCGGATGTTGCGGCCCTCGCGGCCGATGATCCGGCCCTTGATGTCCTCGTTCGGCAAGGGGAGGACGGTGACGGCGCTCTCCGCGGTCTGCTCCGTCGCCAGCCGCTGGACCGCCCCGGCGACGATGTCCCGGGCCCGGCGCTCGCCCTCCTCCCTGGCCTCGCGCTCGATCTCCCGGACGGTGACCACGGCCTCCCGCCGGGCCGACTCCTCGGCCTCCCGCAGGAGTTCGGCGCGGGCTTGTTCGGCGGAGAGCCCGGCGGCCCGTTCCAGGGCCGCCACCCGCCGGGTGACCAGCGCCTCGGCCTCACCCCGGGACAGCTCCAACTCGGCGGAGCGCTCGGCCAGTTCGTCCTCACGACGGCGCAGCCTGCGCAGCTCCTCGGCCATGTCCTCCTCGCGCCGGGCCAGTTCGACCCGCTGCCGGTCGGCCTGCCCCTCGGCCCACCGGCGGGCCTGCTCGGCCTCGGCCGACGCACGGCGCCGGGCCGCTCGCAGCCGCCCGATCGCCAGCCCGGCCGCCGCGGCGAACAACAGCAGGAGGAGTGCGGCCGATCCGGCGACCACCACCAGTGAGCCGCTCGGGCCGGTGCCCGCCGAGATCCCCATTGCCGCCCACTCCCCCGTCGCCGCGCGGGCCGCCGTCCGGAGGCGCCCGGGAACTGATGGCGAGGCTAGGTGGGGGTCACGAAACGGTCAAGAGTTGACCTGGTTCACTCCAAGACGCCTACAGAACTGCCACCGCTCCTGACTATTCCGGACCCGGCAGTTCACTCTGCTCCTCCTCCAGCGCACCGCGCACCACCCGGAACGCCAGCCCCTCGGAGTAGCCGCGCCGGGCCAGCATCCCGACCAGTCGCCGGGTGCGCACCTGGGTGTCCAGCCCCCGGGTGGACCGCAGCTTGCGCTCGACCAGGGCCCGGGCCGCGTCCGTCTCGTCGTCGTGGTCGAGCTGGGCGACAGCCTGCTCGACCAGGTCGGCGGCGACGCCCTTGGTGCGCAGTTCCTGGGTCAGCGCCCGCCGGGACAGACCCCGGACGGCGTGCCGGGACTCCACCCAGGCCTGGGCGAAGGCCGCGTCGTCGATCAGCCCGACCTCTTCGAGCCGGGTGAGCACCTCGTCGGCCACCTCGTCGGGGATCTCCCGCTTGCGCAGGGCGTCGGCGAGCTGCTTGCGGGTCTTCGCGGCACCGGTCAGCAGCCGCAGGCAGATGTCCCGGGCGCGGGCCTCCGGGTCGGCGGACTCCTCGGCCTGCTTCCGGGAGGCCCGGGCGGTGCCCTTCTCGTCGGACGGCCCCGCCGTGGAACGGCCCCGCCGTGCGCCGCGACGGGAGGTCGAGGCGGCCGCACCCCCGTGACCGGCCGCCTCGGCCCCGCCCCGGCCGCTCTCCGCGGCCGTCGGTGTCGGAGCGGGCCCCGCTCCGAGTTCCTCGGCCGCCAGGGCCGAGCGTCTCCGCCGGCGGCCGGTGGGCAGCTCGGAGGCGGAGACCAGGCCGAGCGCCTCGACCGGGGTCTCCGCCGACTCCGGCCCGGGCGCCGCGCCGCGCCGCGCCCGGGCCGGAGCCAGGTCGAACTCCGGCTCAGGGCCGGATGCCCACGGTGTGGTGGCCCGGCCGCGGCCCCGGGAGCGCGACCCCCGGGGCTTCGCGACCACCGGTTCGGGCTCCTCCGCGACCGCGGCGAACCAGTCCGGCGGCCCGTGGTCGTCGTCCTCCGGGCCGCCGCCCGCCATGTCGTGCTGCGTCAACGGCTCAGGCCTTGGCCGCCGCCGTCTTCTTCGCCGCGGCCGTCTTGGTGGCGGTCGCGGTGATCGGCTTGGCGGCGCCGTCGGCAGCGGCGGCGGCGGCCTCCGCGCCCTCGGCCGGCTCCTCCACCTTGGGACCGATGCCGAGCTTGCCCTTGATCTTCCGCTCGATCTCGTCGGCGAGCTGCGGGTTGTCCCGCAGGAAGTTGCGGGCGTTCTCCTTGCCCTGGCCGAGCTGGTCGCCCTCGTAGGTGTACCAGGCGCCCGACTTGCGGATGAAGCCGTGCTCCACGCCCATGTCGATCAGGCCGCCCTCGCGGCTGATGCCCACGCCGTAGAGGATGTCGAACTCGGCCTGCTTGAACGGCGCGGCGACCTTGTTCTTGACCACCTTGACGCGAGTGCGGTTGCCGACCGCCTCGGTGCCGTCCTTCAGGGTCTCGATCCGGCGGATGTCGAGGCGGACCGAGGCGTAGAACTTCAGCGCCCGGCCACCGGTCGTGGTCTCCGGCGAACCGAACATCACGCCGATCTTCTCGCGCAGCTGGTTGATGAAGATCGCGGTGGTGTTCGACTGGTTCAGCGCACCGGCGATCTTGCGCAGCGCCTGGCTCATCAGTCGCGCCTGCAGACCGACGTGCGAGTCGCCCATCTCGCCCTCGATCTCGGCGCGCGGCACGAGCGCCGCGACCGAGTCGATGATCACCAGGTCGATCGCGCCGGAGCGGATCAGCATGTCGGTGATCTCCAGCGCCTGCTCACCGGTGTCCGGCTGGCTGACCAGCAGGGCGTCGGTGTCCACGCCGAGCTTCTTGGCGTACTCCGGGTCGAGCGCGTGCTCCGCGTCGACGAACGCGACCGTGCCGCCGGCCTTCTGCGCGTTGGCGGCCAGGTGCAGGGTCAGGGTGGTCTTGCCGGAGGACTCGGGGCCGTAGATCTCGACCACTCGGCCGCGCGGAATGCCGCCGACCCCGAGGGCGACGTCCAGGGCGGTGGACCCGGTGGAGATCACCTCGACCGGCTCGTTGGCCTTCTCGCCGAGGCGCATCACCGAGCCCTTGCCGAACTGCCGCTCGATCTGGGCGAGAGCGGTCTCAAGGGCCTTCTCGCGGTCCGTACCTGCCATGGCTTTTTCCCTCGGGTTCTGTGCTGTGCGCTTCATCGTCATCGACGCTAGCGCGTCCCACTGACAAACGAGCCCGACCGGGCTCCGCCTGTGGAAAACTCCTCGCCGGAGAGTACAAAGAACATCTGTTCGATTCAAGCGTCGCACGTCCGGGCCGTGCCGCTCCCGAGGCACCCCCGGGAGCGGCGTCCCGGGTCACTCCCCGCGCCTGGCCCCGTCCCGGCCGACCATCCGGCGCAGCCTCCGGGCGGCCTCCCGGCGCAGCTCCCGCCTGGCCCGCCGCTGCTCGCCCCGGTCGATCCGGGGATCGGTGGCCACCTCGTAGCGCCGCACGTACGTGCCCACGAAGCCCTGGAGCGTCGCCGCCGCCGGGATCGCGATCAGCGCGCCCACCGCGCCGAGCAGTGCCGCCCCCGCGATCACCGAGCCGAAGGCCAGCGCCGGGTGCACGTCCACCGTCCGCGCGGTGATCCGCGGCTGCAGCAGGTAGTTCTCGATCTGCTGGTAGACCACCACGAAGCCCAGCACCCACAGCGCGTCCACCGGGTCCACCGTCAGCGCCACCAGCACCGGGAGCGCCCCGGCGAGGTACGTCCCGATGGTCGGCACGAACTGCGACATGACGCCCACCCAGACCGCCAGCGCCGCCGCGTACGGCAGGTCCAGCAGCGCGAACATCACCCAGTGCCCGATGGACGACACCACCGCGAGCAGGGCCCGGGAGTAGAGGTAGCCCCCGGTCTTGGCGAGCGCGATCTCCCAGGCCCGCAGCACCTCGCCCTGCTTGGCCGGCGGCAGCATCGAACAGACCGTCCGGCGCACCCGCGGGCCCTCGGCGGTGAAGTAGAACGTGAACAGCCCGACCGTGAAGGCCTGGAAGAGCCCGCCGATCAGGGTGGAGGAGACACCCCAGACGTTGTCGGCGGCCTGCTGGACGTAGCTCTCGATGGCGCCGGAGTCCTTGAGCAATCGATTCTGCAACTCACCCAGTGAGAGCTCCTGGTGGAAGGTCCGGTTGATCCACCCGATCAGGCTGTCGACCAGGTGCGGCAGATCCCCGGCGATCTTCGCCACCTGGTCGACCAGCAGCGTCCCGAGCGCGGCGAGGAAGCCGACCACCGCGACCCCGACCGCCACGAACACCAGGAAGGTCCCGATGCCCCGGCGCACCCCCCGCGCCGCCATCCGGTCCACGGCCGGCTCCAGCGCCAACGACAGGAAGAACGACACCAGCAGCATCACGAACAGGTCGATCAGCTGCCGGAACGCCCAGTCCGCGAGCTGGAACAGCCCCACCAGCACCAGGAACAGCACCATCGCCCGCGGCAGCCAGCGCGGCATCCCGCCGCCGCCCCACAGCCCCCCACCCGCCGGGGCGCCGTCGGCATCCCGGTCCGAATTCTTCTGTTCCGCGCTATTTGTCACCCGGACAGTCTGTCCCATGCCGTCCGGAGGCCGGCAGTCAGCGCAGCACCCCGGAGACGCCCTGGGTGTCGCAGACCGCGCGCCAGACGTCCTTGGCCTCCCAGCCCGCCTCCAACGCCTGCCGCACCGTCCGGCCGCCCAGCTCGCTCATCACGTGGTCGGTCGCGAACGACTCCGCGTACGCCTCCCCGAAGTGCGCGTACATCCGTCGCCAGAACTCCGTCAGCCTCATGCCCCAAGTATCCCGGACCGCGCCCGCCACTCCCCGAGCGTCAGCGCGTACTCGACCTCCCCGTGCTCGCTGCCCGGGATCATCTCCGGGTAGTCCTCGTGGAACGTGCGGACGTACGACAGCCCGCTCTTCTCCATGACGCGCCGCGAGCCCGCGTTCACCGTCATCGTGTAAGCCACCACCCGCTCCACCCCCAGCTCCGCGAACCCGAGCCGGACCAGCGCCCGCGCCCCCTCCGTCGCGTACCCGCGCCCCCAAGCGGCCCGCCGCAACCGGTACCCGAGCTCGACCTCGCTCCGCTCCCCCTCCCGCGTCGGCCGGAACTCGAACCACCCCAGGAACGCCCCGCCCGCCCGCTCCTCGGCCGCCCACCACCCGAGATCGCCGTACCGCCGGTAGCACTCCAGGTACCGCGGCAGCAGCTCCCCCTCGACCCACTCCCGCGCACTCGGCTTCCCCCCGGTCAGGAAGCGCATCACCTGTGGGTCACCGTCCAGTTCCACGAGCCGCTCGACGTCATCCGGGCCGAAGCGCCGCAACGCCAGCCGCTCGGTCTCCAGGAACACACCCGCATCCGCATCGCCCATGCCCCGATCCTCGCCCCCGCGACACCGCCCCGTCACCCGCTTTTCCTCGGCCCCTCAACGGGGCAGGGCCAGTACCCCCGCCCCGAAGTACCCCCGCTCCGCGCACCCCGCGGCACACCCGGCCCCGGCCGCGCCGGTCAGCATCCCCACCAGCTCGTCCGCCCCCGCCCCCGGACGCAGCGCCGCCGCCACGGCCACCGCTCCCGTCACGTGCGCCGCCGCCATCGAGGTCCCCGCCAGCGCCGCGTACCTCCCGTCCGGCCAGTCGGACACGACCGCCCCCTGCGGCCCGCCGTCCGGCTCGCCGCCCGGCGCGGCCAGCGAGACCCGTCCGCGCCCGTGGTTGGAGTAGCCCGCCGGGTGCCCGTCCCGGTCCAGCGCGGTGACGGTGACCACCCCCGGCAGTTCCCCGGGCAGCCGCACGCACTCCGTGCCGAGGCGGCGGACGGGCGCCGGCCCCGAGATCCGGTCGTTGGGGCTCCGCTCGTCGGTCCGCGCCGCGCCGAGGTCCTGCCCGTCGTTGCCCGCCGAGGCGACCACCACCGCCCCCTTCCGCCGGGCGTAGCCGGCGGCCCGGCCGACGGCCGCGACCAGCGCGGCCTGGTCCGCGTCCTCGGGGCAGTTGTACTTCCACGGGTCGGCGAAGTAGCTGTTGTTGATCGCCCTGGCCCCGTGGTCGGCGGCCCAGAGCAGGCCGCAGACGATGTTCTCCGCGTAGTACTGCCCGAGCGGCCCGAGCAGCCGCACCGCCGCGATCCGCACGCCGGGCGCCACCCCGGAGACCCCGTGGCCGTCCCGGGCGGCGCCGACGATCCCGGCGACGTGCGTGCCGTGGCCGCTCTCGGCCACCCCGGGCTCGGGCCGCCAGGCGCCGGTGCGGGCGTCGGGCCTGCCGTCCGCGCAGGAGGCGGAGGCCTTCGGGTCGACGGCGGCGCGCAGGTCCGGATGGGTGTCGTCGACCCCGGAGTCCAGTACGGCGACCAGCACCCCGTGCAGCACGTCGGGGCCGGGCGCGGCGCCGCCGCCGATCATGGCGAGGTTCCAGGCGTCCCCCTCCCCCGGGTCGGGCACCGTGACGGTCTCCCCGTCGGCCCGGTCGCCGCCCCGTCCCCCTCGGGGGCCCGCCGTGAAGTCCCCCGCGCCCGCCACCTGCCGCGGCGGCGCGACCACCGGCGCGGTCCTGGTCGCCCCGACGGCGGCGATCCCGGGCCTGGCCCGCACCCGCTCGGCGAACGGCCCGGTCGCGTACACCAGCACGGCCCCGATCTGCGGGTACTCCTGGACCACCTGCCCGCCCGCCGCCCTGCTCTCCGTCCCGGCCCGGGCCGCGCCGGCGGCGTCCTCGCCCTCGGCCAGCACCAGGTAGCTGAGGTACGCCCGCCCCGGCCCGGCCATGTACGGGACGGCGCCGCCGAGCACCAGCGCCGTGAGCAGCATCGCCAGCAGCGCCCTGGCCGGTCCGCGGAGCCGACGGCGCCGGGCGGTCCGGCCCGACGGGTGCGCCTGCACCATCGCACGGTCTCCGCTCGTCGGTCCGTTCGGTCACGGATGGGTCAAACATCCGATTCCTCACCATATGAGCGGATCATCGTTTCTGCTCTCCGGCTTGCTCCTCGCCCGTATCCCCCTCCCGCCGGTTCCCCTGCCCCCCTCGCCTCCCGCCCCACGTGTCAGTCCCACCCGGCACCATGGGGGCATGGCGCCCCAGCACCCCACCCCGCCCGCCGACGACCCCCTGGCCGGCTTCGCCCCGGCCACCCGGGCCTGGTTCACCGGTGCCTTCTCCGCCCCCACCGCCGCCCAGGCCGAGGCCTGGCGCGCCATCCAGCGGGAGACGGACGTCCTGGTGGTCGCCCCCACCGGCTCCGGGAAGACGCTGGCCGCCTTCCTCTCCGCCCTCGACCGCCTCAGCAGCACCCCGCCCCCCGCCGAGTCCAAGCGCCGTTGCCGGATCCTCTACGTCTCACCGCTCAAGGCCCTGGCCGTGGACGTGGAACGGAACCTGCGCGCGCCCCTGACCGGCCTGCGCCAGGCCGCCGTCCGCCTCGGCCTGCCCGAGCCCGAGGTCCAGGTAGCGATCCGCTCCGGCGACACCCCGGCCACCGACCGCCGCCGCTTCGCGACCCACCCGCCGGACATCCTGATCACCACGCCCGAGTCGCTGTTCCTGCTGCTCACCTCCGCCTCCCGGGAGGCCCTGCGCGGCGTGGACACGGTGATCCTGGACGAGGTGCACGCGGTCGCCGGCACCAAGCGCGGCGCGCACCTCGCGCTCAGCCTGGAGCGGCTGGACGAGCTGCTGGACCGCCCGGCCCGCCGGATCGGCCTGTCCGCGACGGTCCGCCCGGTCGAGGAGGTGGCCCGATTCCTCAGCCCGCGACGGGGCGCCGTCGTGGTCCAGCCCGCCGCAGCCAAGGAGTTCGACCTCTCGGTGGTCGTCCCCGTCCCCGACCTGGACGACCTGCCCGCCGCCCCGGCCACCGGCGGCGCCGCCGGGAACGATCCGCAGCGGCAGGGGGCACCTCCCGGCGGCCGGGCCGGGGGCGCCTCGATCTGGCCCCACGTCGAGGAGCGGATCGTCGACCTGGTCGAGGCGCACCGCTCGACCATCGTCTTCGCCAACTCGCGCCGGCTGGCCGAACGGCTGTGCAACCGGCTGAACGAGATCGCCCACGAGCGCGCCACCGGCACCGTCTTCCCCGAGGCGCACGCCCCCGCCGAGCTGATGGGCGGCTCGGGCGCCGCCAGGGGCGCGCCCCCGGTCATCGCCCGGGCCCACCACGGCTCCGTCTCCAAGGAGCAGCGCTCGCTCGTCGAGGAGGAGTTGAAGGCCGGCCGGCTGCCCGCCGTGGTGGCCACCTCCAGCCTGGAGCTGGGCATCGACATGGGCGCCGTCGAGCTGGTCGTCCAGGTCGAGTCCCCGCCCTCGGTCGCCTCCGGCCTGCAGCGGGTCGGCCGGGCCGGCCACCAGGTCGGCGCCGTCTCCACCGGCGTCTTCTTCCCCAAGTACCGGGGAGACCTCGTGCAGTCCGCCGTGGTCACCGAGCGGATGCGGGCCGGCCGGATCGAGGCACTGCGCATCCCGCGCAACCCGCTGGACGTGCTCGCCCAGCAGCTCGTCGCGATGACGGCCCTGGACTCCTGGCCGGTGGACGAGCTGCTCGCCGTGGTCCGCCGGGCCGCGCCCTTCGCGACCCTCCCGCAGTCCGCCTTCGACGCCGTGCTCGACATGCTGGCGGGCCGCTACCCCTCGGACGCCTTCGCCGAGCTGCGCCCCCGCCTGGTGTGGGACCGGGTGGCCGGCACGGTGACCGGCCGCCCCGGCGCCCAACGGCTGGCCGTCACCTCCGGCGGCACCATCCCCGACCGCGGCCTGTTCGGCGTCTTCATCGCGGGGTCGGCCGCGTCCGACCCGAAGACGGCGAAGAAGGGCGGCGGCCGCGTCGGAGAGCTCGACGAGGAGATGGTCTACGAGTCCCGCGTCGGCGACGTGTTCACCCTCGGCACCACCTCCTGGCGGATCGAGGAGATCACCCACGACAAGGTACTGGTCACCCCCGCCCCCGGCGTCCCCGGCCGGCTCCCGTTCTGGAAGGGCGACACCCTCGGCCGCCCGCTCGAACTCGGCCGCGCCCTGGGCGCGTTCACCCGCGAGCTGAGCGCCCTCGGCCCCGAGGCCGCCACCGAACGCCTCAAGCGGGCCGGCCTGGACGACTGGGCGGCCGCCAACCTGCTGGACTACCTGGCCGAGCAGCGCGCCGCCTGCGGACACCTCCCGGACGACCGCACCATCGTGGTCGAGCGCTTCCGGGACGAGCTCGGCGACTGGCGGATCGTCGTCCACTCGCCCTTCGGCGCCCAGGTGCACGCCCCCTGGGCGCTCGCCCTCGGCGCCCGGCTGCGCGAGAAGCACGGCCTGGACCCCCAGGTCATGCACGCCGACGACGGCATCGTGCTCCGCCTGCCCGACGCCGACCTGCTGGCCCTCGACTTCGACTTCAACGCCCCCGCGGAGCGCTCCGCCCCGGACGAGGCCCCGGTGGGCGCCGACGCCACCCTGTTCGACCCGGGCGAGATCGAGCAGCTGGTCACCGACCAGGTCGGCGGCTCCGCCCTGTTCGCCTCCCGCTTCCGGGAGTGCGCCGGCCGCGCCCTGCTGCTGCCCCGCCGCAGCCCCGGCCGCCGCACCCCGCTCTGGCAGCAGCGCCAGCGCGCCGCCCAACTGCTCGAAGTCGCCTCCGAGTACGGCTCGTTCCCGATCGTCCTGGAGGCCGTCCGGGAGTGCCTGCAGGACGTCTTCGACGTCCCCGGCCTGGTCGAGCTGATGGGCGATCTGGAGTCCCGCGCCGTCCGGCTGGTCGAGGTCACCACCCCCGAGCCCTCGCCCTTCGCCCGCTCGCTCCTCTTCGGCTACGTCGCCCAGTTCCTCTACGAGGGCGACTCCCCGCTCGCCGAGCGCCGCGCCGCCGCCCTCTCCCTCGACTCCCGGCTGCTGTCCGAACTCCTCGGCCAGGCCGAGCTGAGCGAGCTGCTCGACCCCGACGTGCTCGCCGAGCTGGAGGCCGAGCTCCAGCGCCTCACCCCCGAACGCCGGATCAAGGACGCCGAGGGCGTCGCCGACGCCCTGCGCCTGCTCGGTCCGCTCACCGAGGCCGAGTTGACGGCCCGCGGCGCCGAGCCGCTCTGGGCGCTGGAGCTGGAGGCGGCCCGCCGGGTGATCCAGGTCCGGATCGCCGGCGAGCAGCGCTGGGCCGCGATCGAGGACGCCGGGCGGCTGCGCGACGCCCTGGGCACCCCGCTGCCGGTCGGCGTCCCGGAGGCCTTCACCGAGCCGGTCAAGGACCCCCTGGGGGACCTGATCGCCCGCCACGCCCGGACCCACGGCCCGTTCACCGACGCCGAGGCGGCCGCCCGCCACGGCCTCGGCACCGCCGTGGTCACCGGCACCCTGCACCGTCTGACCGCCGCCGGCCGCCTGGTCCAGGGCCAGTTCAGGCCGGCCGGCAGCCACATCGACCCCGAGTGGCACACCGCCCCCGAGTGGTGCGACGCCGAGGTGCTGCGCCGGCTGCGCCGCCGCTCGCTGGCCGCCCTGCGCCAGGAGGTCGAGCCGGTCCCGCCGCGTGCCCTGGGCGCCTTCCTGCCGCAGTGGCAGCACCTGGCGGGCCATCGACTGCGCGGCCCGGACGGCCTGTTGCGGGTGGTCGAGCAGCTCCAGGGCACCGCCCTGCCCGCCTCCGCGCTGGAGAAGCTGATCCTCCCGGCCCGGCTCGCCGACTACTCCCCCGGCCTGCTGGACGAGCTGATGGCGGCCGGCGAGATCGGCTGGTGCGGGGCCGGCGCCCTGCCCGGCAAGGACGGCTGGCTCAGCCTGCACCTCGCCGAGAACGCCCACCTGCTGCGCCCCGAGCCCGTTCCGCCCGCGCTCACGCCGGTGCACAGCGCCCTGATGTCCGCGCTGACCGGCGGCTACGGCCTGTTCTTCCGCCAACTCGTCCAGCAGCTCCCGGAGGAGACGCCCGAACCGGAGGTCGTCGAGGCCCTCTGGGACCTCCTCTGGGCCGGCTTCGTCACCAACGACACCCTCGCCCCGCTGCGTGCCCTGCTCGGCTCCGGCCGGACGGCGGGCGCCACCGCCCACCGCGCGCCCCGGTCCACCCCGCGCGGCCGCTACGGGGGTGCCGGCCGGTCGTTCGGCCGGGTCGGCGGGGCCCTGCGCAGCGGTCCGCCGACGGTGGCCGGCCGCTGGTCGCTGCTGCCGGCCTTCGCCTCCGACCCGACGGTCCGGGCCACCGCCCAGGCGCAGAACCTGCTGGACCGGCACGGTCTGCTCACCCGCGGCGCGGTGGCGGCCGAACGGGTGCCCGGCGGCTTCGCCGGGGTCTACCGGGTGCTGGCCGCGATGGAGGAGCGCGGCCGGGCCCGCCGGGGCTACTTCGTCGAGGGCCTGGGCGGTGCCCAGTTCGCCATGGAGGGCGCGGCCGACCGGCTGCGCTCGGTCAGCGGCCGGCTGGAGCGCGCCCGGGCCGCGGAGTGGCCGGCCGCCCCTGTCGGGGAGCCGCCGCAGGCGCTGGTGCTGGCCGCCGCCGATCCGGCCAACGCCTACGGCGCGGCCCTGCCCTGGCCCGAGCCGCCCACCGCCCCGGGCGGCCGGGAGTCCACCGCCCACCGCCCCGGGCGCAAGGCGGGTGCCCTGGTGGTCCTGGTGGACGGCGAGCTCGCCCTGTACGTCGAGCGCGGCGGCAAGTCCCTGCTGGCCTGGCCGGAGGACGAGGCCACCCGGGCGCTGGCGGCCGGGGCGCTCGCGGCCGCCGTCCGGGAGGGCGCGCTGGGCAGCGTCACGGTCGAGCGGGCCAACGGGGAGCCCGCCCTGGGTTCCCCGCTCGGCCGCGCCCTGGAGGAGGCCGGCTTCCACGCCACCCCGCGCGGCCTGCGGCTGCGTCCCTGAAGCCCCCGGCGCCCCGGACCGCCGTGGACCGGTGGCCCGGGGCCTTTCGGTCCAGGGGTGCGAGAACGCCGAAAGGCCGCGGGGTCGAGAACCCCGCGGCCTTTCGCCACGTCGAATCACCCGATCGGCGGCGGCTGCGCCTCCACAGGTTCCACCGGGCCCACCGGTTCCGTACGGGGGCGCCGGGCCGGTCCGGTCGCGTTCCAGTCGGCGTGGACCGGTATGAGACCGAGTCCCCAGCCGCCGGCCGCGAGGAGCCCCAGCACCGCGCCGTGGGTCAGCTGCCCCCGGACGGCCAGGAGCCACCAGGCGAGCCCGGTCACGGAGACCACCAGCACCCACCGCGCCGGACGCCGTACCCGGAGGAACAGTCGCGCCCGGGCCCGTATTCGGGCCATCGGGCGCGTCTGCGCGTCTGTTCGCACGACCGCCCTCCCTTCGCTCGCCCCGGGCAGGGACGCCCGGGAATCGAGGCCGGGGTCAGGCGGCGACCACGTCCATCGCGGCGGCCTTGGGCGACAGGTTCGCCCGGTCGGTGCCGGGGGCGGGCAGCGGAACCGGTTCGAGAACCGGCCTCAGCAGATCACCTTCGGAGAGGGTGGCCATCGCCGCAAGTTCGGCGAGCGACAGTTCGTCGCTGACCTCGCGCATGACCTCGGACATCCGGACGTCGAGTGCGTCGCAGATGGCGGAGAGCAGCTCCGAGGAGGCCTCCTTCTGTCCTCGCTCGACCTCGGAGAGGTATCCGAGCGAAACCCTGGCGGCCGCCGACACCTCGCGGAGTGTGCGGCCCTGGCGCTGGCGCTGCCGACGCAGTACATCGCCCAGTAGGCGACGGAGCAGGATCATCGGTGCCTCCCTCCTCGGACTGCGGATCGAGATGTCACGTCCCCACCGTACCGCCTTGCCCGCTTCGCGTGCGGGGACCCCGGTCGTGTTCACTCTGGGCTGCAAGGCCGCCCCCCTCCTTGTTCCGGTGTCGCACCCGGGTTCGCGGGCCCCTCGTGGTACCCGTCGCGGCCCGCCCGGCCACCGTCGCGCAACTCGTTCGCCACCTGGTTTCTGCCCAACCAGGGTGTTGGATGTAACACGATCCTCCAGCTGTCCCATACCCGCGCGCCGGGCCGACGGATCCCGGTCCGTGGAGCCGTTCCCGGCGGGCCCCCTGTCGTACGGACGGACCCGCCGTACGAACGGGCCTACCGTGCGAACCGACCGACCAGCAGCTCCAGCGCGGCGGTCACCGCCCCGTGACGGATTGTGGCACGACCGCCCGACAGCAGGGGAGAACTGACCAGAGTTCCGCCCGGGCCGGCGACCGCCAGGTGTACGGTGCCCACCGGTCGCCCGTCCTGCGGGTCCGGCCCGGCCACCCCGGTCGTCGCGAGCCCGTACGTGGCGCCCAGCAGCTCCCGCACGCCCTCGGCCATCTGTCGGGCCACCACCGGGTGGACCGGCCCGTACACGTCCAGCAGGCCCTCGTCCACCCCGAGCACCGAGGCCTTCAGCTCCGTCGCGTACGCGGTCACCGAGCCCCGGAAGGTCGTGGACGCCCCGGGGACGTCCACCAGGGCGGCGGCCAGCAGGCCCCCGGTCAGCGACTCGGCGACGGCCAGGGTGCCGCCCTCGGCCCGCAGCGCGGCGTGCGCGCGTTCGGCCAGTGCGTAGTCCCGCTCCGCCTCGGCCCGCTCCGCCGCGTCGCGCTCCACCGCGTCCCGATCCGCCACCCGGTCCCCCCGTCGCTCAGCGGCCCGCCCGCGCGGCGGCCTGTCGTCCCTCGCGGCGCAGGCGCAGCGCCTGCCCGATGTAGTCCAGCGCGGTGCCGACGGTCAGCAGCACCGCCAGCCCCATCAGCACGGCCCGCCCGGTGGCCAGCCAGCCGGTCAGGTCCAGTACGTACATGCCGACTGCGGTGCCCTGGGTCAGCGTCTTGAGCTTGCCGCCGCGGCTGGCCGGGATGACCCCGTAGCGGATCACCCAGAACCGCATCAGGGTGATGCCCAGCTCGCGGGCCAGGATCACCGCCGTGACCCACCAGGGCAGGTCACCGAGCAGCGAGAGGCCGATCAGCGCGGAGCCCATGATCGCCTTGTCGGCGATCGGGTCGGCGATCTTCCCGAAGTCGGTGACCAGGCCCTTGCGCCGGGCCAGTTCACCGTCGAACAGGTCGGTGATCATCGCGATCGCGAACGAGGCCCAGGCGACCGAGCGCCACTTGGGGTCGTGCCCGCCGCCGGCGAACAGCAGCGCCACGAAGACGGGCACCAGCAGCACCCGGACCATCGTGAGCACGTTGGCGATGTTCCAGACCCCCGGGGCGGACGGCGCCGCGGCCACCGGTCTCCCCGGGTGGGCCGCGGCCGGGGCGCCTGGCCCCTTGGTCATTCCCCGACCCCCGAGGTCCCGACCCCCGAGGTCCCGGCCTGCTGGGTCCCGGCCTGGGAGGCCCCGGCCGCCTTGGGCAGTCGCACCTGCTCCAGCGCCTCCGCGATCAGGTCGACGCCCTCGCTGGCGACCACCTTGGCCCGCCAGAACTGGCCGATCGCGGGGGCCTCGACGCCGGTGAGGGTGGTCAGGCCGTCGGTCTCCGGGGCCTGGTGGGCGGAGCGGCCCTCGACCACGCCGTCCTCGACCGACTCGATCAGCACCTCGACCTCGGTGCCGATCCGCTGTTCGGCCCGCTGGGCGGTCATCTCCTCGGCCAGTCGGCTCAGCCGGTCCAGCCGCTCGGCGATCACGTCGTCGGCGAGCTTGCCGTCGAAGGTCGCGGCCTCGGTGCCGTCCTCGTCCGAGTAGCCGAAGACGCCGATCGCGTCCAGCCCGGCGTGGGTGACGAAGCGCTCCAGCTCGGCGAAGTCCTCCGCCGTCTCGCCCGGGAAGCCGACGATGAAGTTGGACCGGGCACCGGCCTGCGGGGCCTTGCCGCGGATGGTCCCCAGCAGTTCGAGGAACTGGTCGGTGGAGCCGAAGCGGCGCATCCGGCGCAGCACGGCGGGCGCCGAGTGCTGGAAGGAGAGGTCGAAGTACGGCACCACGTCGGCGGTCCCGGTCATCGAGTCGACCAGGCCCGGGCGCATCTCGGCCGGCTGGAGGTAGGAGACCCGGACCCGCTCGACGCCCTCGATCGCGGCGATCTCGCCGAGCAGCGTCTCCAGCAGCCGGATGTCGCCGAGGTCCTTGCCGTACGAGGTGTTGTTCTCGCTCACCAGGACGATCTCGCGCACGCCCTGCCCGGCCAGCCACTGGGCTTCCTGCAGCACGTCGGAGGGGCGGCGGGAGATGAAGGAGCCGCGGAAGGCCGGGATCGCGCAGAAGGAGCAGCGCCGGTCGCAGCCGGAGGCGAGCTTGACCGAGGCGACCGGGTTGTCGTCCAGCCGCTTGCGCAGGGTGCGCGGGCCCGAGGCCGGGGCGAGGCCGTCGGGCAGGTCGGCGATCGGTTCGGCGGCGGCCTCGGCTCCGTGGCCGGGCAGGGCGACGGTCTCGGCGGCGGTCTGCCGCTCGGCCGGGCTGATCGGCAGGAGCTTGCGGCGGTCGCGCGGGAGGTGCGGGGCGTGGTGGCCGCCGGAGAGGATGGTCTGGAGGCGGTCGGAGATGTCGGCGTAGTCGTCGAAGCCGAGGACGCCGTCCGCCTCGGGGAGGGCGTCGGCGAGCTCCTTGCCGTACCGCTCGGCCATGCAGCCGACGGCGACGACGGCCTGGGTGCGGCCGTGGTCCTTGAGGTCGTTGGCCTCGAGGAGGGCGTCCACCGAGTCCTTCTTGGCGGCTTCGACGAAGCCGCAGGTGTTGACGACGGCGACGTCCGCTTCGGCGGCGTCGTCGACGAGCAACCAGCCGTCGGCTTCCAGTCGCCCGGCGAGTTCCTCGGAGTCCACCTCGTTGCGGGCGCATCCGAGCGTGACAAGGGCGACAGTACGGCGTTCAGGCATAGGGCCAAGATTAACGCGCGGGCTCCGGTGCCGTTCGCCCCGGAGGCCGCGCGCCTCGGATCAGCTGATCATCAGTGGGCCGTCCGACCCCTGTGGTCAGCCCGCCTGCGGGTCTCCGGGGGTGTACGTGACGTGCACCACCTGCCCGTCCTTGCCCAGGAGGCCGAGGTCCTTCCCGTTGACGTACGCGTGAACGGCCCCGCCGTTGCCGAGCACCAGCTTGATCTGCTTGGGGTCGGTGAAGGTCTGGTCCTGGCCGTTGCCGATGTTGTTCTGGAACAGCGACTTGCCGTTGCCGTCCATCGCGGAAACCCAGCTGGTGCCCTCCGCGACCAGCTTCACGGTGACCTTGTCGGCCGGGACGGCGGCGATCGCGGCGGCGCTGGGCACGGGCGCCGGCGGCTGGACGGTGGGCGTGGCGGCGGGGGCCACCGAGCCGGTCCCGGAGCCGCTGGGCAGCGGAGCGCTGGCCGAGCCGGTGGTGCCGTGCCCGCCCTTGCCGCTGACCAGGTTGAAGCCGATCAGCGCGACCACGGCGACGATCGCGGCGACCATGGCGGCCGCCCAGTTCGGCCGGCCGCGGCCGGGCACCTTGATCGGGCCGCTGTCGATCAGCTGGGTCGCCGGGCGCTTGTCGGCGGGCGGGCCGCCGTGCGCGGCGTCGTAGCGGGCGACCAGCGCCTCGCCGTCCAGGCCGACCACCCGGGCGATCAGGCGGATGTGCCCGCGCGCGTAGAAGTCCCCGCCGCAGCGGGCGAAGTCGTCCTCCTCGATGGCATGGACGATCGGCACCCGCACCCGGGTGGCGGTACTCACCTGGTCCACCGTGAGCCCCGAGTCGATCCGGGCGGTGGACAGCACCCGGCCGATGCTCGGGGCATCGGCCGCCTGCGCCACGTCGTCGGTCGGCTCGACGGACGACATGGCGTTCTCGCGGTCGGAGGACTTGCCGATGGTCACGGGGCACGCCTTTCGAGCGGATGGCCACCTGCTGGGGAACAGTCTAGGGGCGTGGGCGGATCGTTTCTCAAGCGGAACGGGCCCGAATGTGCGCGCCCGATCCGGCCGGGGCCCGGCATCGCGCCGACGGACCGTCAGCGCGGCCGCGCGGGGAGCCCGGCGTTCGCTTTCCGCCGTGTGACGCGGCGCACGGACGTTCGGTTCCCCACACGGCGCCTACCCTCCTCCGAACGAGTGATGCCTCGCTCAGGACACGGTCCGGGCCCCGCACGGCCCCTTCCGTCAACCCCGAAGGGTGATCAGCACCCCGTCCAGCTCGTCGGGCTTCACCAGCACGTCGCGGGCCTTGGAGCCCTCGCTCGGGCCGACGATCCCGCGCGACTCCATCAGGTCCATCAGCCGGCCCGCCTTGGCGAAGCCGACCCGGAGCTTGCGCTGGAGCATCGAGGTCGAACCGAACTGGGTGGAGACCACCAGTTCGGCCGCCTGGATCAGCAGGTCCAGGTCGTCGCCGATCTCCTCGTCGATCTCCTTCTTCGGGCCCGCCCCGGCCATCACGTCGTCCCGGTAGACGGCGCTCAGCTGGTCCTTGCAGTGCTGCACGACCTTGGCGATCTCCGCCTCGGTGACGAACGCGCCCTGCATGCGGATCGGCTTGCTCGCGCCCATCGGCAGGAAGAGCGCGTCGCCCTTGCCGATCAGCTTCTCCGCGCCGGGCTGGTCCAGGATGACCCGGGAGTCGGCCATCGCGGAGGTCGCGAAGGCCAGCCGGGACGGCACGTTGGCCTTGATCAGGCCGGTGACCACGTCCACCGAGGGCCGCTGGGTGGCGAGCACCAGGTGGATGCCGGCCGCGCGGGCCAGCTGGGTGATCCGGACCACCGAGTCCTCGACGTCGCGCGGCGCGACCATCATCAGGTCGGCCAGCTCGTCGACGATCACCAGCAGGTACGGGTACGGCCTCAGCTCGCGCTCGCTGCCCAGCGGCGGGGTGACCTTGCCGGCCCGCACCGCCGCGTTGAAGTCGTCCACGTGCCGGAAGCCGAACGCCGCGAGGTCGTCGTAGCGCATGTCCATCTCGCGCACCACCCACTGGAGGGCCTCGGCGGCCTTCTTGGGGTTGGTGATGATCGGCGTGATCAGGTGCGGGATGCCCTCGTAGGCGGTCAGCTCGACCCGCTTGGGGTCGACCAGCACCATCCGCACCTCGTCCGGGGTGGCCCGGGCGAGGATCGAGGTGATCAGGCAGTTGATGCAGGACGACTTGCCCGCGCCGGTCGCGCCGGCCACCAGGATGTGCGGCATCTTCGCGAGGTTGGCCATCACGGTGTGGCCCTCGACGTCCTTGCCCATGCCGACGACCATCGGATGGGTGTCCTCCGCGGCCGTGCGCGAGCGCAGCAGGTCGCCGAGGTTGACCATCTCGCGGTCCCGGTTGGGGATCTCGATGCCGACCGCGGACTTGCCCGGGATCGGGCTGATGATCCGCACGTCCGGGCTGGCCACCGCGTACGCGATGTTCTTGGCGAGCGCGGTGATCCGCTCCACCTTGACGGCCGGGCCGAGCTCGACCTCGTAGCGGGTGACCGTCGGCCCCCGGGTGAAGCCGGTGACCTTGGCGTCCACCTTGAACTCGGCGAAGGTGCCGGTGAGCTGGGCGACCACCTCGTCGTTGAGGGCGCTGCGGGCCTTGGCCGGGCCGCCGCGCTCCAGCAGGTCCAGGGAGGGCAGCGCGTAGGTGACGCCCTCGCCGAGCTGGAGCTGCTCCATCCGCACCGGCGCCGGGCCGTGCTCCTCGGGCGCGCCCGGGCCGCTGCGGGCGGCCGGGACGGCGGCCTCCTCGGGCGGGGCGGTGCGGTCCTGCACCTGGTGCATCATGTCCGCCACCGCGGAGGAGGCGGGTACGCCGTAGACCAGCGCGCCGTCGAGGTCGGCGGCCGCGCCGGCGGCGAGGTCCCGGGTGGCGTACGGGTCCAGCGGCTCCTTGTCCAGGGAGATCCGCTCGGCGTCCTCCGGCTCGTCGGTCGGCTTGCGCCGGCGGCGGCGCCGGCGGGCGGCCACCTCGTCCGAAGGGTCGTCACCGTTGGTGTCCACGGTGAACGGCAGCGCGTCGGGGTCGGCGTCCTCCGGCGGGTCGGTGGACAGCTCGCGCTCCGGCGTGCGCCCCCAGTGCAGCTCGTCCTCGGGCCGGGGCTCGACCACGCCGAGCCGTATGCCGATCCCCCGCACCCGCTCGCCGATCCGGTTGATCGGGGTGGCGGTGACCACCAGGAGCCCGAAGAAGGCCAGCAGCAGGAGCAGCGGCACGGCCAGGGCCGGCCCGGCGGCGGCCATCATCGGGGTGGACGCGGCCCAGCCGATGATCCCGCCGGCCGCCCGTATCCGGGAGGCGCCGCTGCCCATCATGGGCGCGCCGCAGCCGATGTGGACCAGCCCGAGGACGCCGACCAGCAGGGCGCTCAGCCCGATCATGATCCGCCCGTTGGCCTCCGGCAGCTCCGGGTGGCGCCAGAGCCGGATCGCCATCGCGGCCAGCAGGAACGGCACCAGCACGTCGAGCCGGCCGAACAGCCCGGACACCACGGCGGTGGCCCCCTCGCCCAGCCAGCCCTGCGGGCTGAACCAGGTGCCGGCCGCGGTCACCAGCGCGAGCGCGAACAGCAGCAGGCCCACGCCGTCCTTGCGGTGGTCCGGGTGCAGGTTCTTGGCACCGTCACCGAAGCCCCGGAAGATCGCGGCGATCGGGCTCGCCAGGGCGTTGAGCGCCCCCATCAGCACCGACCTGGACGGCTTCGGCGGGGGCGGGGCCGACTTGGCCGCCGCCTTCTTCGCGGGTGCCGCCTTCTTCGCCGCCGCCCTCTTCGCGGGCGGTTTGCCCGGGGCCTTCGCCGCCGCCGTCTTCTTGGACGGTCCCGGACTCGGCTTACGTGCTGCGTTCCCGGGCGTGCGAGTGGCCATGGGTCAGCAGCCTACCGGGGCGGGCGACCACTGCACATGTGCCCGAGCCCGGGCGGCCGGACGTGTCGCAGACACACCGTCAACCTGACCGGGTTTCACCCGGTCGCCGCATCGAGACCACCCGGACGGGTGAACCGAGGGTCAGGAACTGCCCGGCCGCATCGCGTCCAGGGCCCGACGCAGCCCCGCGAGCTTGCGCTCCAGGTGCGCGGCGGTGGCCGCGACCCCGGCGTCCTCGCCGCCGTCCAGCTGCTTGCCGAGCGCCTCCGCCTGCTCCTCGACCGCCGCCAGCCGGGCCGACAGCTCGCCCAGCAGCGCCCCGCCGAGGGCCTGCTCGCCTCCGCCCTCCTCCAGCTGCAGGCGCAGCAGTGCGGCCTGCTCCTTCAGCTGGCAGTTCTTCGCGTACAGGTCGACGAAGACGGAGACCTTGGCGCGCAGCACCCACGGGTCGAAGGGCTTGGAGATGTAGTCCACCGCGCCGGCCGCGTAGCCGCGGAAGGTGTGGTGCGGGCCGTGGTTGATCGCCGTCAGGAAGATGATCGGGATGTCCCGGGTGCGCTCGCGGCGCTTGATGTGGGCGGCCGTCTCGAAGCCGTCCATCCCCGGCATCTGGACGTCCAGCAGGATCACCGCGAAGTCGTCGGTGAGCAGCGCCTTCAGCGCCTCCTCCCCGGAGGCCGCGCGCACCAACGTCTGGTCCAGCGCCGAGAGGATCGCCTCCAGCGCCAGCAGGTTCTCCGGTCGGTCGTCGACCAGGAGGATCTTGGCCTTCTGCATCAGGGCTCGCCCTCCTGTCGCCTGCCTGCCGCCCGGTGCAGGCACCCGCGTACTGCCCACCGCTACCCCGGTCATGCTAGCCGCACCCCCTCGCCCGGCACATCGCCCCGTCGTGACCCGAATCGGAGCGGCGCGCAGCCAGTGCTCCGGCGCACGCTCACCAGCGTGTCGCCGTCCGGTCACTGTTCGCAACGATCGGTGACCCTACCGGGTTCCCGGGTCCGACCGCCAGCAAACCGACCGGCCGACCGGCGTGAACCCGGGGGCCCGGTCCGGGGTTCACGCCTCCCCTCGCGATCACGTGCGGTCACCGTTCAACCACTCGTGCATGACCGACAGCAGGTGGTCGGTCTCCACCGGCTTGGTGATGTGGTCGGTGGCACCCGCCTGGAGCGACTTCTCCCGGTCGCCCTTCATCGCCTTGGCGGTCAGCGCGATGATCGGCAGGCCGGCGAACTGGGGCATCCGGCGGATCGCCTCGGTGGTCGCGTAGCCGTCCATCTCCGGCATCATGATGTCCATCAGGACCAGCGCCACGCTCTCGTGCTGCTCCAGCATCTCGATGCCCTCGCGGCCGTTCTCCGCGTACAGGACGGTCAGGCCGTGCTGCTCCAGCACGCTGGTGAGGGCGAACACGTTGCGGACGTCGTCGTCCACGATCAGCACCTGCTGGCCGTCGAAGCGCCGGTCGCCGTTGACCGGGCGGGGCTGCACGGGCTCCACCGCCCGCGGCCCGGCGGCGCTCTCCAGGGCGCTGCGCCGGCGTTCCACCGCGCCTCGGCGGCGCTCCTCGGCCAGCTCGCGGACCTCCTGGGCCCAGTGGTCGGCCGGGTTCTCGCCGACCGGCACCGGCAGGCCCACCGGAGTCACCCCGACCGAGGCGCGCGGCGCCAGGCCGTTGGAGACGCCCGGACGCGGCTCGCCGATGGCCTCCGGGGCCTCGGTGCGCAGCGGCAGGTAGAGCGTGAAGGTGGAGCCCTTGCCGAGCTCGCTCTCGGCGTGGATCTCGCCGCCGAGCAGCCGGGCGATCTCGCGGCTGATGGACAGGCCGAGGCCGGTACCGCCGTACTTGCGGCTGGTGGTGCCGTCGGCCTGCTTGAACGCCTCGAAGATCTCCCGCAGCTTGTTGCCGGGGATGCCGATGCCGGTGTCGGAGACCGAGAAGGCGATCAGCCCGTCGTCCGGGTCCTGGATCGAGCCGGACTCCAGCAGCCGCTCGCGCACGTGCTGCGGGACCTCCGGGCCGGCCGGGCGGATCGAGAAGTCGACGGCTCCGGCGTCGGTGAACTTCACCGCGTTGGAGATCAGGTTGCGCAGCACCTGCTGGAGCCGCTGCTCGTCGGTGTGCAGGGTGACCGGCAGCGCGGGCGAGACCCGGACGGCGAAGTCCAGGTTCTTGTCCAGCGCGACCGGCTGGAAGGTGGCCTCGACGTAGTCGACCAGCTGGACCAGGGCGATCCGGGCAGGGCGGACGTCCATCTTGCCGGCCTCGACCTTGGACAGGTCGAGGATGTCGTTGATCAGCTGGAGCAGGTCGGAGCCCGCGCCGTGGATGGTGTCGGCGAACTCGACCTGCTTGGGCGAGAGGTTGCCCTCGTTGTTGTCGGAGAGCAGCTTGGCCAGGATCAGCAGCGAGTTGAGCGGGGTGCGCAGCTCGTGCGACATGTTGGCGAGGAACTCGCTCTTGTACCGGGAGGCCAGGGCGAGCTGCTCGGCGCGCTCCTCCAGGACCTGCCGGGCCTCCTCGATCTCGCCGTTCTTGATCTCGATGTCGCGGTTCTGCTGGGCGAGTTGCTCGGCCTTCTCCTGCAACTCCTCGTTGGTGCGCTCCAGCTCCTCCTGGCGGGCCTCCAACTCGGCGGAACGCATCGAGAGTTCGGCAGTCAGCCGCTGGGACTCCAGCAGCAGGCCCTCGGTCTTGGTGTTGACGCTGATGGTGTTGACGGTGACGCCGATCAGGTCGGCGATCTGGTTCAGGAAGTCCAGCGCGACGGTGGTGAAGGAGCTGAAGGTGGCCAGCTCGATCACACCCAGCAGCCGCCCCTCGAACAGCACCGGCAGCACCACGATGTGGGCCGGGGAGGCCTCGCCGAGCCCGGAGGCGATCTTCAGGTACCCGGGCGGCGCCTCCTTGAGGATGATCGCCCGCTTCTCCACCGCGGCCTGCCCGATCAGCGACTCCCCGGGCCGGAAGGTGGTCGGCATCGCCCGCCGCTGGTAGCCGTAGCTGCCGATCAGGCGCAGCACGGTGTCGTTCTCGTCGTCGTCCTCGGTGATCAGCTCCGCGGTGCGGCCGGCCGGCTGGGAGAGGAAGAAGGCACCGTGCTGGGCGGAGACCACCGGGGTCAGCTCGGTCATGATCAGCGAGGCGACGGCCTCCAGGTCCCGGCGGCCCTGGAGCAGGCCGGAGATCCGGGCCAGGTTGGTCTTGAGCCAGTCCTGCTCCTGGTTGGTGCGGGTGGTTTCGCGCAGGTTGGCGATCATCTGGTTGATGTTGTCCTTGAGCTCGTCGAGCTCGCCCGCGGCGTCCACGTCGATCCGCAGGCTCAGGTCGCCCCTGGTGACCGCGGTGGCGACCTGGGCGATCGCGCGCACCTGCCGGGTCAGGTTGTTGGCCAGCTCGTTCACCGACTCGGTGAGGTCCTGCCAGGTGCCGTCCACGCCGGGCACCCGGGCCTGGCCGCCGAGCCGTCCGTCGGTGCCCACCTCCCGGGCGACCCGGGTCACCTCGTCGGCGAAGGCGGAGAGCTGGTCGACCATGGTGTTGATGTTGGTCTTGAGCTGGAGGATCTCGCCGCGCGCGTCGACGTCGATCTTCTGCGAGAGGTCGCCGCGGGCCACCGCGGTGATCACCAGCGCGATGTTCCGCACCTGACCGGTGAGGTTGTTGGCCATCTGGTTGACGTTGTCGGTCAGGTCCTTCCAGATGCCGGCCACGCCCGGCACGCTCGCCTGGCCGCCCAGGGTGCCGTCGGTGCCCACCTCGCGGGCCACCCGGGTGACCTCCACCGCGAAGGAGGACAGCTGGTCGACCATGGTGTTGAGGGTCGCGGCGAGCGCCGCCACCTCGCCCTGCGCGTCGATGGCGATCTTCTTGGAGAGGTCGCCGCGCGCCACCGCACCGGCGACCTCGGCGATGTTCCGCACCTGCCCGGTCAGGTTCGACGCCATGAAGTTGACGTTGTCGGTCAGGTCCTTCCAGATGCCCGACACCCCGCGCACCCGGGCCTGGCCGCCCAGGATGCCCTCGGTGCCCACCTCACGGGCGACCCGGGTCACCTCGTCGGCGAACGCCGACAGCTGGTCGACCATGGTGTTGACGGTCGTCACCAGTTCCAGGATCTCGCCCCGGGCGTCGACGGTGATCTTCTTGGAGACGTCGCCGCGCGCCACCGCCGTCGTCACCTCGGCGATGTTCCGGACCTGGCTGGTGAGGTTGTTGGCCATCAGGTTGACGGAGTTGGTCAGGTCCTTCCAGATGCCGGCCACGCCGGGCACGCTGGCCTGGCCGCCGAGGATGCCCTCGGTGCCGACGTCCCGGGCGACCCTGGTGACCTCGTCCGCGAAGGCGCCCAGCTGGTCGACCATCGTGTTGATGGTGTTCTTCAGCTCCAGGATCTCCCCGCGCGCGTCCACCTGGATCTTCTGCGACAGGTCGCCCTTGGCGACCGCGGTCGTCACCTGGGCGATGTTCCGCACCTGATCGGTGAGATTGTTCGCCATGAAGTTGACGTTGTCGGTCAGGTCCCGCCAGACCCCGGCCGCCCAGGGCACCTGTGCCTGACCGCCGAGCCGTCCCTCGGTGCCCACCTGGCGGGCCACCCGGGTCACCTGCTCGGCGAAGCCGGAGAGCTGGTCGACCATCGTGTTGATGGTGTTCTTCAGCTCCAGCATCTCGCCGCGCGCGTCCACCTCGATCTTCTGCGAGAGGTCCCCGCGCGCCACCGCCGTGGTCACCTGGGCGATGTTGCGCACCTGGCCGGTCAGGTTGTCGGCCATGAAGTTCACCGAGTCGGTCAGGTCCCGCCAGACCCCGGCCACCCCCGGCACCTGGGCCTGACCGCCGAGCCGTCCCTCCGTCCCCACGTCCCGGGCCACCGTGGTGACCTGGGCGGCGAAGCCGTTCAGCTGGTCCACCATCGTGTTGACGGTGTTCTTCAGCTCCAGCATCTCGCCGGCCACCTCGACGGTGACCTTGCGGGACAGGTCGCCCTTGGCCACCGCCGTGGTCACCTGGGCGATGTTGCGCACCTGGGCGGTCAGCCGGCCCGCCATGGTGTTGACCGAGTCCGCCAGGTCCTTCCAACTGCCGGACACGCTGCGGACCTTGGCCTGGCCGCCGAGCTTGCCCTCGGTGCCGACCTCGCGGGCCACCCGGGTCACCTCGTCGGTGAACTCGGAGAGCTGGTCCACCAGCCCGTTGACGGTCCGCCCGATCTTCAGGTACTCGCCGCGCAGCGGGTGACTCACCCCGTTGCTGTGCAGCGAGCGCAGCTCCATCTTCTGGTCCAGGTCACCCTCGGCGATCGAGGTGAGCACCCGGCCCACCTCGGACATCGGACGGGCCAGGTCGTCGATCAGCGCGTTGCAGTTGTCGACCGCCGCCATCCAGGCGCCCTCGCCCGCGCCGGTCTCCAGCCGCTCGTTCAGCCGGCCCTCGCGGCCCACCGCCCGACGCACCCGCGCCAGCTCACCGGTCAGGTGCTGGTTGCGCTCGGCGACCTCGTTGAAGACTGCGGCGATCTCGGCCAGCGGCCCGTCCCCGGGGACCGTCAGCCGGCGCCGGAAGTTGCCGTCCCTCATCGCGGTCAGCGCCGACAGCAGCTTGCGCAGCTCGGCGGGCTCCGCTCCGCGGTTGTGGCTCGCCCGACGGCCGGCCGCGTTCCGCGGCACGGCCCCGGGGCGCGCACCGCGCGGGGCGGGCGGCGTCGTTCCGGTTGCGTCCTTGGTGGCCGAACTCAACGGGCCCCTCCCACATCGTGAACTGTCCGGTGACCGGCCGTGCCGGTGCGGCACGCACCCGGGCACCGGCCCGGCTGGGCTGTGTACCGGCGGCCCTCGACGCACCGGCACCCACACGACCGTACTGCTCCCGTCGGCCGTCGCGGACCCCCCAGTCTGGCAGCACCGGCACCGGGTGTACGGCCGGTTGCGCTCGGTTCGTACCGCACCGTCCGAAACAGGTGGGCAGAATCACCCTCTGGTGCCTGTTTCGACTCCCCGCCCCCACGGGGAACCAAGCGGAAAGTAGGGTGGAGCGCTGCACCGGGCCACAACCCGACCCAGCGCCGCCGCTCACCCCCGACGGCGCGCAGGGGGAGTCGGCGCCGCACCCCGGACAACCAGGGCAAGAGCAGCAGAGGAGAAGTGGCAACGTGGTCACCGCGCGCGCAGCCGCCACCTTCGACCCCGACGGCCGGTCCGCGGCCGCCGCGCGGGGCTTCGTCCGGGACGCGCTGCTCGGCTGGGGGCTGCCCGAGGTCGTCGACGACGCGGTCGTGCTGGTCAGCGAGCTCGTCACCAACGCCGTCGTGCACGCCGGCACCGCCGCCGAGGTCTGCTGCCTGCGCGAGGAGGAGAGCGTCCGGATCGAGGTCACCGACCACCATCCCGAGCGCGGCCTGCCCTCGCTCGGCGACGGTCCGGTCGCCGACTCCGACCGCTACGCCGACCCGGACGGCGAGGGCGGCCGCGGCCTCCTGATGTGCTCCGCCCTCGCCGAACGGTGGGGCGTCGAGTACGCGGCCGGCCGCAAGACCGTCTGGTTCCGCCTCACGCTGCCCGCACACGTGCTCGGCACCCGCTACGCCGTTCCCGCCACCCCCGGCAGCGACCTGCCCAGTGGCCCCGGCCCGGTGCGCGTCGCCGTCGTCCAGCTCGACGAGGACGGCCGGGTGCTGGCCTGGAACCAGGACGCCGAGGCGCTCTTCCAGTACCCGGCCGCCGCCGTCCTCGGCCGCCCCTGGGCCGACCTCGCGGTCTGGCCGCAGTCCCCCGCCCGCGGCCTCGGCCTGACCGACACCCTGCGGATGGCCCGCTGGGAGGGCGGCTACGGCATCCGCCGCCAGGACGGCCGCGAGGTCGAGGTGTACGGCGTCCAGGTCCGGCTGCGCGACACCGAGGGTGTCCCCTCCACCCTCTGTCTGCTCGTCCTCGAACCCGACCGCGCGGTGCTGCGCTCCCCCGCCCGCGCCCTGCCCGGCGACCGCCCGGACCAGGCCGGCCCCCGGCTCGACCTGCTGGCCGGCCCGGTCGCCACCGAGGACCTCGACACCCTGCTCCAGCGCACCGTCGAACGCGCCCGTGACCTGCTCGACGGCGACGCGGCGTACCTGCTGCTCACCACCGAGGACGAGGCCGAGTTCGAGGTCCGCGCCGCCACCGGCCTCACCGCCGGGCACCGCCGGCACACCCGCTTCCCGGTCGGGACCGGCAACCGCTACGACTCCGCCCGGCTGCCCTCCGTCCACGAGGACCTCTCCACCCGGCCCACCGGCCTGCCCCTGCTCTCCGACAGCGGCATGCGCTCCCTGATCACCGTCCCGCTGAAGGTCGAGGGCCGGCTGATCGGCTCGCTCGGCATCGCCGCCGCCGTCCCCGGCCGCTACGACAACGAGGACGCGCTGCGCCTCCAGTTCGCCGCCGACCGGGTCGCCCTCGCCGTCGAGAGCACCCGGCTGACCGAGCTCGAACAGCTGCGCCGCGGCTCGCTCTCCTTCCTGGTCGAGGCCTCCGACCTGCTGGCCGGCACCCTCGAACACGAGCAGACCCTGGCGCTGATGGCCCAGATGGCCGTCCCCACCCTCGCCTCCTGGTGCGCCGTCTACACCACCGCCGACCACGCCTCCGTGGCCCGGCTCGCCTTCGTGCTGCACGAGGACGAGGACCGCATCGACCCGCTGCGCGACCTGCTCGACAAGACCCCCGCCCCGGAGGCCGGGCCCACCCACGGCGTCCGGTTCTGGACCGCCCCCGCCGAGACCGCCGAGGCCTGCGGACTCACCGACGGCCCGGAACTCGCCGGCCTGCTCGGCGAGACCGTCGTCCTCGCGCTGACCGCCCGCAACCGCGTCATCGGCCTGCTGGTGCTCGGCGTCCCGACCGGCGTCCGGTTCCGCCAGGAGATCCTCGAACTCGCCGAGGACCTCTCCCGCCGGGCCGCCCTCGCCCTGGACAACTCCCGCCTCTACTCCGAGCGCACCGCCACCAGCCAGGCCCTCCAGCGCAGCCTGCTCCCGCCGGACCTCCCGGAGATCCCCGGCGTCGAGGTGGACGTCTACTACCAGGCGGCCGGCGAGGGCAACGAGGTCGGCGGCGACTTCTACGACCTGTTCACCATCCGCGAGGGCACCTACGGCTTCGCCATCGGCGACGTCTGCGGCACCGGCCCCGAGGCCGCCTCGGTCACCGGCCTGGCCCGGCACTCGCTGCGCCTGCTCGCCCGCGAGGGCCTGGACGCCCCGCAGGTCCTGCGCCGGCTCAACGCGGCCATCCTGGACGAGGGTTCGCGCAGCCGCTTCCTCACCCTGCTCTACGGCGAGCTGACGCCCCGCCCGGACGGCAGCACCGAGCTCTCCCTCGTCTGCGCCGGCCACCCGCTGCCGCTACGGCTGCGCACCGACGGCCAGGTCGACCGTGCCGCCACCCCGCAGCCGCTGCTCGGCGTCATGGACGACCTCGACCTGACCGCCGAGCACCTGGTGCTCGCCCCCGGCGAGGTCCTGCTCTGCGTCACCGACGGGGTCACCGAACGCCGCGAAGGCCGGCGGATGCTGGGCGACGACGGCCTCGCCGAGGTGCTCACCGGCTGTACCGGCCTGACCGCCGGCGCGGTGGCGGCCCGGGTGCAGCGCGCGGTCGAGCGCTTCGCCCCGGAGCCGCCCTCCGACGACATGGCGATCCTCACCCTGCGGGTGCCCACCCAGCGCCAGGCGTGAGAGCTCCGCGGGGTGCGCCCCGCCGAGCGGGCTGCCCCGACCGGGCCGTGTCGATCAGGCTGCGTCGATCGGGCTTTGACGATCGCGCCGTGCTGACGCAGTCACAAATTGTTATATTCACAACGGTACAAGCGGATCGGGCCGGGTAGACCGATCCCACCGGGGATTCCCTCCGGCGGGGACGTGACCAGCGGCTCTCCGCTGCCCGTCACTTCGGATGACCCATCACTTCCGACCGCAGCCCGCGCACGCTCTCAGTCGTGCGCCCTCGGCGCGGTCGCGCGCATCCACTCACCTCCACTCCTCCGGACGCCACCACAGCGTCACCGCGCCCTGCGCGCGCCCAGAGTGAAACACCAGAGTGAAAGGAGCCTCCGGTGAGCAACGACGCTACCGGGGCAACGAACGCCCGCTCCACCGGAGCCGACGCGGGTAACCTCGGCTACCTCGCGCTCGGACTCACACTGCTCGCCTACGGCCTGCTCTCCACCGGCATCCTGCACGGAGCCGGCGTCGGGAACGCGGCCCACCTCGCCCATCTGCTCGGCGGCGTCACCCTCTTCATCGCGGGCCTCTGGCAGCTCCGCGGCGGCGAGGGCTTCACGGGAACCGCCTTCACCAGCCTCGGCGCCTTCTGGGCGGTCTGGTCCGCGGCAGGCGGGGCGGGCAAGAACGCCGCCGGCCTCTTCCTGCTCCTGTGGGCCCTGCTCGCCCTCACCCTCACCGCCGCGAGCTGGGGCGCGAACCTGCTCAGCCGCGCCGTCTACGGCCTGCTGACGGTCTCCCTGCTGCTCTCCGCCATCGCCACCTTCGGCGGCTACGGCGGTCTGGCCAAGACCGCGGGCTGGATCGCGGCCCTCTCCGGGCTCGCCGCCTGGTACTGGGCCACCTCCGGGCTGACCAACGGCTCCTGGGGAAGGGTCGCCCTGCCGGTCAAGTGACCGTCAGTTCACGTGACCGTTGGTTCACGTGACCGTCGTCGGTTCAGCCGACCTGCTCCAGCCGCTCCTCAGCGGCACCGAGGGGCCGGACCTCCGTCCCGGCGGAGGCCCGGCCCCGTCGCCGTGCCGCCAACGCCAGCACGGCGTAGGCCAGGAGCAGGATCACCACCGCCACGATGCCGTCCAGCCAGAAGTGGTTGGCCGTCACCACGACCACCGCCACCGTCAGCAACGGGTGCAGCACCATCACCCAACGGAGCGAACTGCGCGACACCCGGATCACCGCGACCGCCGCCAGCACGCACCAGGCGACGTGGACCGACGGCATCGCCGACAACTGGTCCGCCACCACCACACCGCCGACCGCGCCGCCGTACACCGACTGCCCGTACTGGGCCGCCACGTCGACGAAGCCGCTCTCCGGCAGCATCCGCGGCGGCGCCACGGGGATGAACTGCACCAGCAGACAGACCGCGGTCGTGATCACCACCGTGTTGCGCACCCACGCGTAACGCTCCCGGTGCCGCACGAACACCCAGAGCAGGACCGCGAGCATCACCGCGAAATGCATGACCGCGTAGTAGTAGTTCGCCAGCCTCACCAGTACCGGGTACGGCGTGACCGCCCTCTGCCAGGAGGCCTCGTCCGGCAGTCCCACCACCTGCTCGGTGTGGTGGATCCAGCTCGCCCGATCCAGCGCGTGGTCCGTGCTCATCACCGAGAGGTGCCCGACCAACTGCCAGAGCGCGAACAGCGCCAGCAGCGTGCCGGCCTCCCGCAGCAGCGCGGACAGCGCCGGCTTCCGGCCCCTCGCCACGGCGTACGCGCCCGCATGGAGAGCGATGGCGGCGGCCCCGGCGGACTGCCAGGTCAGGGTCAGGTTCTGCATTGGCAGAGGGTAACGCAAAAAGCCCCTTCCCGGATGGGAAGGGGCTTTTCGGAAGAATTGTTCGGCGGCGTCCTACTCTCCCACAGGGTCCCCCCTGCAGTACCATCGGCGCTGTAAGGCTTAGCTTCCGGGTTCGGAATGTAACC
>NZ_JBEZUT010000064.1:0-31365 GCF_040636595.1 Kitasatospora sp. NPDC036755 | reverse complement strand
AAGGCCGAGATCTGCCGCGCCATGGGCGCCGAGGCGATCATCGACCGCTCCGCCGAGGACTACCGGTTCTGGAAGGACGAGAACACCCAGGACCCCGCCGCTCGGCTCGGGCTGTACGCCGCGGGGCCGCGCCAGGAGCGGGCGCCGCCGGCCGGCCGCTACGATCCCCGCCACACCCGCGGTCCCCCCTCCACCCGGTCCAGCTGACGTTCCACCGCGCCCGCCGACCCGGGTGCCGCGGCCTGCCCGCGGCCCGGGCGGGAGGGCTCCGGCCACCGTGCCCGGAGCGTTCCCGGCGGCGCGCCGTCCCCTCGCGTCCGCCCGTCCCGGGTGCGGCGTCCCACCGTGGACGCCCGGCTCCCGCGGACCGCCCGTGGAGTACCCAATGTCTTCTCGCCGTGCCGTGTTCTGGCGCGCGCTCGTCGCGCTCGCCGTCGTCGGTGTCTCGCTCTGCATCGCCCTGACCACCCCGCCGCGCCTCGGTCTCGATCTGCGCGGCGGCACCCGGATCGTCCTGGAGACCCAGGACTCGCCCACCGTGCGCGCCGACGCGGACGCCACCGACCGGGCGCTGGAGGTGCTGCGCCGCCGGGTCGACGGCCTCGGTGTCGCCGAGGCCTCGCTCGCCCGCGCCGGGGAGCGGCGCATCGTCGTCGAGCTCCCCGGTGTGCAGGACCCCCGTGAGGCCGCCGGGGTCATCGGCCGCACCGCCCAGCTCACCTTCCACCCCGTCACCGCGACGGCCGACGGCCCGGCCGGGCCCCCGGCGGCGGACGGCTCCCTGGTCCTGGCCGACCCCGCCCTGCCCGGCGGCCACCTGCGGCTGGGTCCGCCGGCGCTGAGCGGGGACGGCGTCAAGGACGCCTCGGCCGTCCTCGACACCCGGACGGGCCTGGGCTGGAGCATCGACCTGTCCTTCCGCGGCTCGGCCGGCGACGCCTGGGCCCGGCTCACCGGGGCGGCGGCGTGCGCCGCGCCGGGCGATCCGGCCCGCCGGGTCGCCATCGTGCTCGACGACCGGGTCCTGTCCGCCCCCGGGGTGCAGGACAGCGTGCCCTGCGGGCAGGGGATCACCGGCGGTTCGACGCAGATCACCGGCGGTTTCTCGGCCGACGAGGCCCGCGACCTCGCCGCCCTGGTCAAGGGCGGCGCCCTGCCCGTACCGGTGACGGTGATCGAGCAGAGCACGGTCGGCCCCACCCTGGGCGCCGAGGCGATCCGGGCCAGCGCCCTGGCCGCGGCCGTCGGCCTGCTGTGCACCGCGGCGTTCATCATCGCGGTGTACCGCCTGCTCGGGGTGCTGGCCACCGTCGCGCTCGTCCTGTACGGGCTGATCTCGTACGCGGCCGTGGTGGCGCTCGGCGCGACGCTCACCCTGCCGGGGCTGGCGGGCTTCGTACTCGCCGTCGGCATGGCGGTGGACGCCAACGTGCTGGTCTTCGAACGGGCCAGGGAGGAGTACGCCGCCTCCCGGGTGCCCGGCCGGGGCCGGGAGCGCGACCTGCGGCGCCCGCTGCGCGTCGGGTTCGCGAAGGCGTGGAGCGCGGTGGCCGACTCCAACGTGACGACGCTGCTCGCCGCCGGGCTGCTCTTCGTGTTCGCCACCGGCCCGGTCAAGGGTTTCGGGGTGACGCTGTCGATCGGCGTGCTGGCCTCGATGTTCTCGGCCATGCTGATCACCCGGCTGCTCGCCGAGTGGGCGGTGCGCCGGCCCGCCGTCGCCCGGCGGCCCGCCCTGACCGGCATGGCCGGCGTCGGGCGGCTGCGGACCCGGCTGACCCGGCGGCCGCCCCGGCTGATGCGCCACCGGCGGCGCTGGCTGGGCGCCTGCGCCGGGCTGCTGCTGCTCGCCCTGGCCGGGATCGGCGGGCGCGGCCTGGACTTCGGCGTGGAGTTCACCGGCGGCCGGGTCGCGCAGTACACCGCCGCGCAGCGGGTCGACGCGGACGCCGCCCGTACGGCGGTGGTCGGCGCCGGGTTCCCGCAGGCCGTGGTGCAGACCACCGGCGACACCGGCGTGTCCGTGCGCACCAAGGAGACCGGCGACGACGAGCAGCAGCGCATCCGGGCGGCGCTCACCGGCGTCGCGGGCGAACTGTCCGTGGAACGCGACGAGTTGATCGGCCCGAGCCTGGGCAGCGAGCTGCGCGGCTACGCGCTGGCCGCGCTCGGGCTGGCGGTCGCCGCCCAGCTGCTCTACCTCACGGTCCGCTTCCGGTGGACCTTCGCGGCGGCCGCGGTGGTCGCGATGACGCAGGACCTGCTGCTCGTCCTCGGCCTCTTCGCCTGGCTGGGCAGGCCGGTGGACAGCGTCTTCCTCGCCGCGCTGCTCACCATCGTCGGGTACTCCGTCAACGACACGGTGGTGGTCCTGGACCGGCTGCGCGAGCTGCGCCGCACCGGGACGAAGGCGAGCTGGGCGGACCTCGCGGACCGGGCCGTGGCGCAGACCCTCCCCCGGACGGTGAACACCGGCATGGGGGCGCTGTTCGTGCTGCTGGCCCTGGCGTTCCTCGGCGGCGACTCGCTCGCCGACTTCTCGGTGGCGCTGCTGGCCGGGGTCCTGCTGGGCACGGCGTCGACGGTGTTCACCGCGATGCCGGTGGTCGTGCTGCTCCAGGGGCGTTCCCCGGAGCGGCCGCGCGAGCCCGGGCGGGCCCGAGAGGTCCGGGAGGCCCGGGACGCCCGGGCGCCGCACGCGGCGGGCCCGGCGCGGGGGCGCGACCACAACGGGGCGGTGGTCTGAGCGGCCCCGCCCGCCCGGGTAGGCCGCCCGTTCCGCGACCGGCCGACCGACCGACCACGGTCGGTCGGCCGTGGTCGGTCGGCCGGCTCGTCGGCTGCTCGCGGGGCGCCGGGCGCCGGGCGCCGGGCGCACCACGAACGCGGAAGGCGGGTACGGCGGTTCACGCGCCGGGTGCGGGCGGCACGCGCCCTCTCGACGCGCCCCGGCGCCCGGGAGCATCGTGTCCCGGGTGCGCGGCGTGCGGCCGCGCGCGCCGTCGCCGCGCCGAGTGGAGGAACCCCGTGGAGCGTCTCGTACTGGACCCGACCGGCCGTGCCCGCGATGCCGAGAGCATCGAGCTGAGCACGCGCGGACCGGCCACGCCCGTCGACATCCTGGGCGTGCGGGCCTGGTCGGTGTCCGACCCGGAGCTGCTGGAGGAACTGACCAAGGACCCGCGTATCTCCAAGGACGGCCTGCGGCACTGGCCCGACTTCGCCGAGGTGGTGCGGACCTGGCCGCTGGCGATCTGGGTGAGCGCGCACAACATGTTCAACGCCCACGGCGCCGACCACCGGCGGCTGCGCCGCCTGGTGGGCAGCGCCTTCACCGCCCGCCAGGTCGCCACCATGACCGCAGGCGTCGAGGAGCTGACCGACACCCTGCTGGACGGCCTGGCCGCCGCCGCCCCCGGCGAGGTGGTGGACCTGCGCGAGCGCCTGGCCTACCCGCTGCCGATCCAGGTCATCTCCCGGCTGCTGGGCCTGCCCGACGACCTGACGGACACCTTCCGGCGCCTGGTCGACAAGGTCTTCTCCACCGTGCTGTCCCCCGAGGAGTCGGCGGCCACCGCGGCCACGTTCCTGGGCCTGCTGGAGGAGTTGATCGCCGCCAAGCGCCGCGAGCCGGGCGAGGACATGACCTCGGCGCTGATCGCCGCCCGCGACGCCGAGAGCGACGGCGACTCCCGGGCGCTGAGCGAGGAGGAGCTGCGCGACACCGTGCTGCTGATCGTCTCGGCCGGCTACGAGACGACCGTGAACCTGATCGACAACGGCATCACGGACCTGCTCACCCACCCCGGCCAGCTCGCCCTGGTGCGCGCGGGCAAGGCCGGCTGGGACGACGTGGTGGAGGAGGCGCTGCGCCGCAACGCGCCGGTGGCGCACCTGCCGATGCGCTACGCGGTGGAGGACATCGAGCTGCCCGGCGGGGTGACGGTGCGCCGCGGGGAGGCGATCCTGGCCGCCTACGCGGCCGCCGGGCGCCACCCGGCGCGCTACGGCGACACCGGCGCCGACTTCGACGTCACCCGGCCGGTCAAGGACCACCTGGCCTTCGGGCACGGCGTGCACTTCTGCCTGGGCGCGCCGCTGGCCCGCCTGGAGGGGCGCACCGCGCTGAGCCGGCTGTTCGAGCGCTTCCCCGACCTCGCGTTCGCCCCGGGCGCGCGGCTGGAGCCGGTCGACTCGCTGATCTCCAACGGGCACCGGGCGCTGCCGGTGCTGCTCGGCCCGCAGGCGCCGCGGGCCTGCTGACCGCGCGCCGAAGCGCCCCCGGCCCCCTCCCGCCCGCCGTCGTTGTCGCCGTCGTCGCCGTCGTTGTCGCCGTCGTCGCCGTCGCCGTCGCCGTCGTCGCCGCCGTCGTCGTCGCCGTCGTCCGGGTGGCGCAGCGCGGCGGGCCGGTGGCGGGCGGGGCGTGTTAGCAATTGGCCGGGGGCGGGGGGTGCGCGTGCGGACGCGCGCGGAGCACTCGAGACCGGAGGCCGTCTTGTCGCACCACCTCAGCGGACCGAACCTGCGCTCACCGCGGGGTGACGCGCGTCTGGACCTGACCGATCTGTTCGCGTTCGCCGCGCCGGAGCCGGGCCGGACGGTGCTGATCATGAACGTGAACCCGGTCGCGCCGTCCGGCGGGCAGGCCTTCCACCCGCGGGCGGTGTACCGGATCGACATCGACACCGACGGCGACAACCGCTCGGACATCGCGTACGCCTTCACGTTCTCCGAGCCGGTGGGCGGGGCGCAGACGATGACGGTGCGCCGTGCGACGGGTGAGGGGGCGCGCGGGCTGGAGGCGGTCGGCGAGGTGCTGGTGGCGGACGCGCCGGTGAGTTTCTCCAGGGCGCCGCAGGTGGTGGAGGCGGGGTCGTACCGGGTGAGTGCGGGGCTGCGCAGCGACCCGTTCTTCGCGGACCTGGACGGGATCGTGAAGGACTTCCAGTGGACGGGCGTGGACTGGGGCGCGGACAAGAACGTGTTCGGGATCGTGCTGGAGGCGCCGGACGCGGCGTTCGGGGAGGCCGCGGAGTTCGGGGTGTGGGCGCGGGTGAGTGTGCGCGAGGACGGCGGGCTGGTGTCGGTGGACCGGGGCGCGCATCCGTCGCTGACGGCGTACTTCAACGAGGAGGACGTGAAGGACGCGTACAACGCCGGTGATCCGGTGGACGATTGGGAGAACTACCGGGAGCCGTGGACGGCGAAGCTGCAGCACTTCGGCGGGTACACGACGGACGCGGCGCGGGCGCAGCTGCGGATCGTGCTGCCGGACGTCCTGCGCTACGACCGTTCCCGTCCGGCGGGTTACCCCAACGGGCGGACGCTGACGGACGACGTCACCTCGGCGCGGCTGACGATGCTGACGGACGGGGCGGTCTCCGGTGACCGCATCGGCCCGCACACCGATCTGCTGCCGGCGTTCCCGTATCTGGGGCACCCGCACTGAGTGCGGGCGTCGTTCGGGTGCTCGTCTCCATGGCGTGTTCACGAAGATAACGAGTGGAGGTGGATTCCCGGCAGTCTGGTTTTACTTATTGACGTCATGTACGCGTCCAGGGTTGACTCCCCCCACCCCGCCGCACCGCCGCGGCGACCCCAGGGAGAGGCAACCCGTATGAACGCCGTCCTGCGTCGCGCCCTCGTCTGCACCGTGGGCCTCGCCATGACCCTGTCCGTGACCGCCGCCTGCGGAAAGGCCGGCGGCGCCAAGTCCGGCTCCTCCTCGGCCGCCGGCGACCCGAACGCCATCGGCCTGCTGCTGCCGGAGAACGCCTCCTCGGTGCGCTACGAGTCCTTCGACCGGCCGTTCATCGAGGCCAAGGTCAAGGCGCTGTGCGCGCAGTGCAAGGTGCTGTACAACAACGCCGAGGGCAGCGCCGCCAAGCAGAAGCAGCAGTTCGACACCCTGCTCACCCAGGGCGTCAAGGTGATCGTCCTGGACCCGTACGACGCCGCCTCCACCCAGAGCTGGGTGCAGGAGGCCGCCGCCAAGGGCGTCAAGGTCGTGGCCTACGACCGGCTGGCGGCCGGCCCGATCGCCGCGTACACCTCCTTCGACAACGAGAAGATCGGCGAACTGCAGGGCCAGGCCCTGCTGGCCGCGCTCGGCCCGCAGGCCGCCGAGGCGAACATCGTCATGATCAACGGCGACGAGGCCGACCCGAACGCCGCGGAGTTCAAGACCGGCGCGCACAAGGCCCTCGACGGCAAGGTGAAGAAGGTCGTCTACGAGCAGTCCGGGCAGTGGAACCCCACCGTCGCCGGGCAGAAGATCTCCGCCGCCGTCACCGAGTTCGGCAAGAGCGGCTTCCAGGCCGTCTACTCCGCCAACGACGGCATGGCCGCGGCCATCATCACCCAGCTCAAGGGCGCCGGCATCAAGGTGCCCGTCGGCGGCCAGGACGCCAGCCTGGACGGCGTCCAGCGCGTCGTGGCCGGCGACCAGGCGTACACCATCTACAAGACGTACCGCCAGCAGGCCGACGCCGCCGCCGAACTGGCCGTCGCCCTGCTCCAGGGCAAGGACGTCAAGGCCGTCGCCACCTCCAGCGTCGACAGCGCCACCGCCAAGAACATCCCCACCAAGCTGCTCGACGCCAAGATCGTCACCAAGGACACCATCGCCACCACCGTCATGGCCGACGGCATCTACAAGGCCTCCGACATCTGCACCGCCGACTACGCCGCCGCGTGCGCCGCCGCCGGCCTCAAGTAGCCCGGCACGCCCCGCCCTCCCGGGCACGCCCTGCCCGAGCATGTAGGTATCCCCCAAGTAGCCGCTCTCCCAAGGTGGTTGTTCCCGTGACAGGCGCACCCGTCCTGCAGCTGCGCTCGGTCTCCAAGCGCTTCGGGGCCGTCCAGGCCCTCACCGACGTCGACCTCGCCGTCCATGCCGGGGAGGTCCTCGCCCTCGTCGGCGACAACGGCGCCGGCAAGTCCACCCTCGTCAAGACCATCGCCGGCGTCCACCCCGTGGACGAGGGCACCCTCGCCTGGCACGGCGAGCCCGTACGCCTGGCCCGCCCCCAGGACGCCGCCGCCCTCGGCATCGCGACCGTCTACCAGGACCTCGCGCTGTGCGACAACCTCGACGTCATCGCCAACCTCTTCCTCGGCCGCGAGAAACGCCGCCGCGGCCTGCTCGACGAGGTCGCCATGGAGCAGCAGGCCCGCCGGCTGCTGGACACCCTCGCCATCCGCATCCCCGACGTGCGCACCCCCGTGGCGGCGCTGTCCGGCGGGCAGCGGCAGGTGGTGGCCATCGCCCGCGCCCTGGTCGGCGAACCGGCCCTGGTGGTGCTCGACGAGCCCACCGCGGCGCTCGGCGTCGAGCAGACCGCCCAGGTCCTCGACCTGGTGGAGCGGCTGCGCGAACGCGGCCTGGCGGTCGTGCTGGTCAGCCACAACATGGCGGACGTACGGGCGGTGGCCGACACCGTCGCGGTGCTGCGCCTGGGCCGCAACAACGGCGTCTTCCCGGTGGCGGGCACCACCCAGGAGCAGATCGTCGCCGCGATCACCGGCGCCACCGACAACGCCCACGCCCGCCGGGCCCGCCGCACCGAAACCGTCGGGCCCGGCGAAGGCGCCCAGTCCACCGAGCCCGGCCGGCCCACTGAACCCGGCCGGCCCACTGAGCCCGGCCGGTCCACCGAGCCCGCCGAGGAGGCCGAGTCCCTGTGAGCACCCCCCAAGCACCCGCCGGCGCGCCCGCGGCCGACCCCCGGCTGCACGCGCCCGCGCAGGGCTGGGCCGGCCGGGCGCGGGCCGCCCGGCGCCGCCTGGCCTCCGGCGAGCTCGGCTCGCTGCCCGTCGTCGTCGGCCTGGTCGTCATCGCGATCGTCTTCCAGTCCGTCACCCACCACTTCCTGCAGGCCGACAACCTCACCAACATCACCCGCTTCATCGCCGGGCCAGGCCTGATCGCGGTCGGCGTCGTGTTCGTGCTGATCCTCGGCGAGATCGACCTCTCGCTCGGCTCGGTGGCCGGCGCGAGCGCCGCCGTCGCGGCGGTGCTGACGGTGCGCCAGGGCTGGAGCGAGTGGGTGGCGATCCTCGCCGCCCTGGGCGCGGCCTGCGTCATGGGGCTGCTGCACGGCCTGTTCTTCGCCCGCGTCGGGGTGCCCGCCTTCGTGGTCACCCTCGCCGGGATGCTCGCCTGGAGCGGCCTGCAGGAGTACGTGCTGGGCGGCGGTGGCACCGTCAACAACCGCCACGACGGCATCGTCGCGAGCCTGGACTCCACCTTCCTCGGCGACGGCGACATCGCCTACGCCTGGGGCCTGGCCGTCCTCGCCCCCGCCCTCTACCTGGGCGCCCACCTGCTCACCGCCCGCCGCCGCCGCGCCGCCGGTCTGAGCGCGCCCGCCACCGCCGACAGCGCCATCCGCGCCGGGGCGCTGGCCGTCCTCACCCTGGCCACCGCCTACGCCCTCAACCAGGACCGCGGCCTGCCGCTGTCCCTGGTCGTGCTGCTCGGCGCCGTCCTCGCCACCGACTTCGTGCTGCGCCGCACCCGCTACGGCCGGCAGGTCTTCGCGGTGGGCGGCGGCGTGGAGGCGGCCCGGCGCGCGGGCGTCAACGTCGCCCGGGTCCGGATCTCGGTGTTCGTGCTCTCCGCGTTCCTCGCCGGCCTGGGCGGCCTGTTCTACGCCTCCCAGCAGGGCTCCGCCGACAAGCAACTGGGCGGCGGCAACGTGCTGATGAGCGCGATCGCGGCGGCCGTCATCGGCGGCACCAGCCTCTTCGGCGGCCGCGGCAAGACCTGGTCGGCGCTGCTGGGCATCCTCGTCATCCAGTCCATCACCACCGGCCTGGACATGGTCCACGCCGCCCAGGCCATCCAGTACATGATCACCGGCGCCGTCCTGCTCGCCGCCGTCGTCCTCGACTCCCTGACCCGCCGCACCCGCACCACCGGCCGCACCTAGTGCTCCGACCGCACAGGTTCACCGGGTTGCCGCGTCTCTGTGGATGGCGGCTCATCGATCGGCGTCGGCGAGTGGTCCGGCCTTGGTGACAACTCCGGTCCACCAGTCCGGTGGACCGGTGGACCGATGGGCTGCCAGGAGACTTCCGGCTCTCGGTGGGTCAGCTCGCCGGCCCTGAGGTGGAGGGCAGCCCGGGCCGGCCCGGCTCGCGGGTGGGAGCGGGGGCGCGTTCGCGGCGCTGGGCGGTGAGGTCGAACCGCCCGGCCGGCAGCAGCGCCGGCAGCGCGGCCGGCGTGTCCGGGTCGGCGAGGACCGGCACCGGCACCGGCTCGGCATCCTCCTCGTCCCGCAGCGGGTCGCTCCGCTCGTCGAGCGGCGGGTAGCACCGGCCCCGCTCGGTCCAGGACAGCCGGAGTCCGGGACACGGCCCGGTACCGCGCGGTGAGCCGGGCGGCGCGGGGCTCCGACCCCGGTTCAGCTGCCGCCGTTCCCGGCGGACCTGTCCGCGTCGATCACCCGCCGGACGGCCTGGGCGATCGGCAGGTCCCGGGCCGCCCGCCGCGTGGCCTCCCGGAACGCGGCGCGTTCGCGCCAGGGCCGGAGCCGGACGTCGTGGCTGCCCGCCCAGAGGAGCCCCGCCAACTGCAGGTCGCGTTCACCGGGGCCTGCGGAGCCCGCTCCGGTCCGTTCCAGGGATGCCACGATCCGGTCGGTGATCTCCTGCGCGGCCGAGGCGCGCACCGGCAGCAGGGCGCGGTACGGCCTCAGAAGCAGCCGGCGGTGTTCGACGGTCATCACGCCCTGGGCGACGAGCCGGTCCTGGTAGTACCGGGCCGTCTCCCGGGGCGGGATCCACCGCACGGCGGAGTCCAGCTTTGACCGGCGTCCCTTGCGTACCCGGCTCAGCCTCCCCAGCACGGCCTCACCGGCGCCGTCCCGCGCCCCGAACGGATTGAACCCGGTGATCCACCGGTCCTCGATGGTGATCGCCCCGGTGAGGAGCAGGTCCGCGAGCACGGCGCCGGCGATCATCCGCTCGAACACGGTCGGGGAGGAATTCAGCCACTTGGGGCCCGGACTGTTGCAGAGCAGCACCAGCTCGTCCATGAGCGGACGGTCCCCGGGCGGCCCGGGCGGCTCGGGCGGTTCGAGGGGGGTCAAGGCGACAGCACCTCCGACGCGGCGAGTGGACGCAGGTCCACGTTCCCGTCCCGGTGCCGGGGAAACGCCGAAGGCCCTTGTCCTCATCGCCGGGGCGCAACCAGCAACCATCCGGTCACGGCACCGACGGCTCACGGCCCAGCGGAGTCAGGGTCGGACCGCAGGGACAGGACCGCGACGTCGACGCCGAAGCCCACCACGAGCGAGCCTTCCGGGGTCACGGTCAGCGCATGGACCGGCGCGGGAAACACCAGCTCCCGGCCGATCTGCCGCCCGGCGGCCGGCTCCCACAGGCACACCGTTCCATCCGAACCACCGGTGACGACCCGGAGTTCTCCACCGATCACCGCGGTCACCACCGCGGACACGGTGCCTTCGTGGCCGACCAGCCTGCCGACTTCCCGTCCCACGGCCAGGTCCCACACGCGCACGGTGGCGTCGTGACCCGCCGTGATCGCGTGGGCCCTGCCGCCGACGACCGCTGTCGCGACCGCCCACGCCTCGCCGTCGTGGCCCGGCAGGGGCTCCCCGACCGGTTGTCCGGTGGTCAGGTCCCACTGCCAGACCTTGCCACCGCTCGTACAGCCCACCGCACGGGGCCTGTCATCGATCACCAGCGTGTCGACGGCCATCAGGAAGTCGTCGTGTCCGGTGAGTTCGCCGACCTGTTCCCCGCTGGCCAGATCCCAGACCCGCACGGACACGTCGTCGTCACTGGCGAGCGCACACGGTCGCCCCCGGACGACAGCCGTGCCCAGACACCACACCTCACCGTTGATCCCCGGCAGCTCGCCCGTCCGCTGCCGGGTGGCCAGGTCCCACGCGAGTACCGCCCAGTCGCCGGCCGTGACGACGCACGGCCGACCGTCCACGACCTCCGTCGCCACCGCCCACACTCTGCCGTCGAGGTCGTTCAAGGGCCCGCCGACCGGTTGGCCGGTCTCGAGGTCCCGCACCCGGACCGTCCGGTCCTTGCTGCCGGTGACCACGACGTGGCGGCCGTCCGAGACGGATGTCACCACCGCGCCGACACCGCCGGTGTGGCCGGACGGGTTCATCCGGAAGTACGGGTCACTCTGCGCGCCGGTGGACCACAGCACCTGCCACGGCTCGGCGCCGACATCCTCCACCGACACGGCGGCGATCCGCGCCGACAACTCCCGGTCCCCGTACCGAGCCGCGTCCAGGGCCAGCAGCTGCCGCCGCACCCACGGCGGCGCGTCCCGGTGCACGTCCACCGATGCCCGGTAGACCGCAGCCATCAGTCGCGCATCGGAAGCCGCATCGGAGGCCGGCAACCCCAGAACCCGCTCCGGATCAGCGTTCACCAGCCATCGCAGGTCCGTCCACCACCCTTCCGCCCCCGACGGATCCGATGCCGAAGCGGTCATATGAACGTCGCCACTCATGGCCGAAACTCTAGGGCCCGTATTTGGTCGTGATCAATCTGCGGGACTCACCCTCGCGACGGGTTGTGACCCGGTAGACCGCGTTGCGTGACGTAAGCTCAACTTGTCGACACAGAGCGGGAGTTCACCGAGCCGCACCTGCCGATCGGCGAGTACGGCCCGCGCCCGGAGCGGCTTCGGCAGCAGTTGGAGGGGGTGGCCTGGCGGTTCAGGACGGGCGGGCAGTGGCGGGAGACGCCGAAGGAAGGCTCCGCCGGTTCGGGAGGAAGGCTCCACAAACGGAACCCCGGAGGTGAACTTTCCTTCCTTTCGTGGGCTTTCCCCCGTTCCGCTGGCCGATTTGGCGTCAGGTGCAAGACAATTCGCACAAGTTGGTTTGAAAAACCGAAGGGGTGAGGCGCATGGGCGACCGGCCGCCGGGACTGCATCTGCCGCCCCAGGCACAGGGGCCGCCTCAGGAGACCCCGCCATCGCGGTACGCCCGCTCCGAGGCCACGCGACTGATGTCCGTCGGAGTCCACCTCGACCCCGAGTTCCGCCGCCGGGTGATCGGCGAACTGGTGAAGCACGAGGAGCGCAGCGTCCCGCCCTCCCTCGGCTTCGACCTGGTGACCGTGCTGGCCCACGCCTTGCGGGCCCGCAGGGCGGAGCTACTGCTCGGGGCGGTGCTCGCCGCACTCTGGATCGGCTTCGCCTGCGTCGCGATCCTTCCGGCCTTCGACCCCTCCGACGGGGGCACCTTCGAGTGGCTCGCGTCCGATCCGAAGGACCCAGGCAAGGCCACCCCCTCCTTCGAAGTCGTGTGGCCCTACGTCACCAACTTCGCCGGCTTCTACGCCGTGGTCACGCTGGTGACCTGGTTCGCGAAGCCCGCGAGCCTCCGGCGGCACGTACTCCACGCCGCCCCGTCGACGGACTACGACCGTCCCCCCGCGCAGCCCCTCCGCGTGTTCGCCGCCGGTCTCCAGGTGGTACTCCAGCTCGCCTACTGGATCCTGGCGCTCTGGTACGCCGAACACGACCCGGCAGGGGTGCTGTTCCCGCTGGCGCTCGCCGCGGCCGTCGGCGGCCACCGACTGCTCACCGCCCGGCTCATGCGGAAGGAACTGAGCCGTGACGCCTTCCACGCCCGGCCGACGGGCACTCTGCCCGACACCCCGCGCCATCAGCGGCTGCGGCGCTCCCTCGACACCGAGCAGCACTCCCGGCTGATCATCTACGACCCCGCCACCCCCTTCCTCGGCGCCGGATTCCCCCACGAGGCATGGTCCTTCGTTCTGGAGCTGAAGCACCGCACCACCGGCCCGGTGGTCCCGTCCGCCCGTGACCTCACCGCGCGCGACGTCCTCGAAATGATCGTCCCCCGGCTGGCCGGCCTGCGGCAGGCCGCCGCCCTCACCAGCCTGGACCGGCTGCGGGAGATGGAGATCGACGACGTGGTCTTCCTACCCCACGGGCCGATCCGGTCCGAGGTGCCGCGCAGCCCCGAAGACATCGCCCAGCACCTCGCCGAAGCCGTGGACGAGGGCGGCGAACCCAGGCGACGCTTCCTACGGGTCCGGATCGGGTCCTGGGGCGAACAAGTCGTGCTGACCGTCCACCTGCGGGTGCACACCCAGGGGCAGCTGCTGGTGGTGGAGGTCGTCCCGCACGTGCTCGGGCCGGTGTGGCGGGAGTACGAGCTGCTGGCCGACGCCGTGGTCCAGCGGGGCACCCACTGGCGGCGCCACCGCCCGGCGACCTCCGCGTTCACCGCCTCCCCGGCGGCGATGCGGCATCTGCTGCGCCCCGGTGACTGGGCCCTGAGGCCGTCGAAGGAGGCACCGGGCGTGGTGTCGGCCCGTCCGCTGGTGTCACTGCGCGAGCTGGCCACGGACACCAGCATCTCGCTGTTCCAGGAGCTGGACGTCAGCCGCTACCTGAAGACGGTCAAGGAACGGATCATCGACGGCGTGCGCGAGGCCCTGCACAGTCAGGGCTACGAGACCGGGCGCTTCGAGCAGAACGTGGTGCAGGTGATGAGCGGCGGCATCCACATCGGATCGATGAGCGGCGGCGCCGTCGCAACCAGCGGCGGTACGGCCGGCTTCGGCGGCCCCGCCACCGTGCACCTCACACCGGAAGGCGTGCCGGGACCGGCCTCCTGACCCGCGGACGCGAAAGCAGAACGATCGAGGAGAAGCCATGAGCGAAGAACAGAACGTACCGCAGGACGAGGAGGACCGGTCCCACCCCGGCGGCGGGGTGGCCATCGGCACCATGACGGGCGGTGCCGTCGCCTCCGGCTCCGGGGCGAGCGCCGAGGACCGTTCGCAGCGCACCGGCACGCCCGAGCCCGTGCCCGACGTCACCGGGCTGACGCTGCCCGTTCCGGCGGCGGGCGGCGTCTCGATCGGGACGCTGACGGGCGGGGCGGTCGCCGCCGGGCTCGACGCGCGGGCCGTCGACGCCTCGGTGCGCACGGGCGCGGACGTGCGGCAGCTGCTGGAGGCGCTCGGCGAACTCCACGGCCAGCTCCCGCTGTTCGCCCGGGTGGAGGGCAACGGGGTGGCCGAGGTGGAGCAGGAGGTAACGACCGTCCGGGGCGAGCTCCAGCGGACGGGTGAGGCCCCGCGCACCCGGCTGGAACGGCTGCGGGACCTCCTGCGGGGGTCGGGCACGGCGGTCTCGGGACTCGCCTCGGCGCTGGCCGTGGTGCAGGCGATCGAACAGCTCCTGGCCTGAGGGGCTCGGGGGACGCCTCGCGGTGTGACGGCGGTTCGGCGGTTCAGTGACTCGGCGAGGAAGGAACGAGGTTGGCCAGGTACTGGGACAGAAACCTCCAGCGATGGGTGGACAGGCGAGAGCCGGAGGAGGCCCCAGCCCCGGCCCCGGTGCAACGCACGCAGCGGCTGGTGCTCGCCGTCATCATCTGGGTGGGGCTCGGCGCGATCGTCGGAGGCGTCAGCTACCTGCTGGCCTCGTCCTCCGAGGACGACCAGTCGGTTGGTAATTCCCCGACCACGGCCCCGCCCTACCCGTCCGGCTCCCCCAGCCCGTCCCGCCGCCCAACCCCCACAAGGACCTCCACCCCCTCCTACTCGCCCGGCTCCCGCCGCCCAACCCCCGCAAGGACCCCCACCCCCTTCTCTCCGAGGTCGACCCCGCCCTCTGCCACCCCGACCAGTGACTTCCCCGACAGCGGAGGCACCTGGGTCGGGGGCACCCGAAACGGGGGCACCTGGAACGGGAGCACCTCAGGCGGAAGCGCCTCGGGCGGGGGCACCTCCTGAACTTGCGCTTCGCCGGGCTCCATCTCCGGGCCTCGATGATCTGGATCAAAGAGCTCACTCGGAACAGCCATTGATCACAACCCCAGTACGCGCACCCTAGTGATGGCCGGACAGGCCGTCCGCCCCCGCGGATGCCTTCTCGCTTCGGATGCGGGCGCGTTCCTTACGTTCGGCGGCCAGGACGTCGCGGTGGCCGGCACACAACCCGCCGGGGCCCACGACGCGAACAGCGCCATGGGCCCCGGCGTTTGACCGACCTTCCCGCTGCTCCGTCACCACCGCATCCGCGGCCGAGCCCTGGCAGGGCCCGCTCCACTGATCAACCCGCGTGGGAAGTCGGCGGGGCCGACTTCTGGTGCGGGGCGGCTTCGGTGCGGCAGTGGGTGAGGGCGTGGCGGATGCGGGTGTCGGGGTTGGGGGCGGTGGTGAGGAGTTCGCCGGCGGTGGTGAGGGCGGTCCAGTAGGTGGCGGGGTCGCCGGTGCGGGGCAGGGGGCGGGCGAAGACGAGGGAGAGGTAGGCCGCGGTGAGGTTGCCGGTGGTGAACCAGCGCTGGAGCCCGTGGCGGTGGCCGGCGCGGATGCCGCCCATGGCGTCCATGGCCGTCAGGAAGAGGTCGACGACGGCGAGTTCGGCGAGATCTGAGCCCCAGCCCGGAATCCGCAGGCTTGCGATGGCGCTCCGGGCTTTGGCCGGGAGCCGATGGGCAGGCAACACCGGCACCACAGGCCGACGGCGTCGGACTCCGGACATGACGCCGAACGCAGGTCAGCGGGTGGTACAGGCGGCCACCACACGCTCGCCCGAGCAGTCCTTCACGCGCTCGTCCTGCCGCTCAACGCCTTGGATGGGCCTTCGAGCGGCCGGCTCTCAGCGGGTGGCGGCGCGCCATGCCCCCAGCTCCTTCACGGCTTCCTTCGGCCAGCTGTCGGACTTCTCCGTCGTGGAATCGCGGACCGTCCACTGGACGATCGGGGTCCCTTCCCCGTCGAGGCGTTCCAGGACGTACTTGTCCTCGCGGAGCCAGATCGCCTCGGAGACGTGCAGGCCGTGCGGGTACCTCCGGGTGAGGTCAACCGTCTTCCACGACTCGGTGACCGTCTCGTCGGTGACGGTGACCTTCAGCTCCTTCTCGAAGGTGTTCTTGATGGAGGATCCGAACCCCTTGAATGCGAAGGTCGCTTCGGCGCTGACCGAGATGCTGGTGGTTTCCTCCACGGTCGTGGAATTCTTGCTGGTGAGGCCGACGTGGGTGGTCTCGGTCTTGGTGAACTCCGAGGCGCCGCTGTGTTCGTAGTAGTAGACACGGACCCAGTAGCCGAACTTCCGCAGGATGTAGTACGGGCTCTCCTTGGCCTGGAACGGCACGGTCTTCGTGGAATCGTGGACGAATGGGAACGGGTAGGCGAAGTTCGCCAGCTCCACATGCTCGGTCTCGTCCTCGCGCGTGCGATCGAAGTCGGTCATCCTGTGGATGTCGCCGACATCCGCACCTTCGAAGGTGGGCGGCTTCAGCACGCGCTCATACTCGTCCTCGACCTCAAGCACCCACCTCTGCGAGTCGTACCCGTTCCCCTCCCCGGCAGAATGCTCTTTTTGCTGCTCCAGCTCCGCCCCCGGCCTGGCGTTGTATCCGTAGACTTTCAGGGGGAGCCCGCTGTTCACGTTGCGCACGAGGTAGGTCGTCGTGCCATTGACGGGTTCGAGCTTCCATGCCTGAGCCATCCCGGAGGGCAGCAGGAACCTCTGCTCCACCTTGTCGGGCCCCGTGCTGCTGTTGACGACCTTCATGTTGAGGCCGCTGTTCTTGTTCGTAATCAGGTACGCCCCGCCATCGAGCGGGAAGACGTGCCACACCTGATTGTTCGGACCGTTGTCCCTGAGCCACTGGTAGAGACGGGCCCTGTCTTTCATGTCGTTGTCCTTGACTGCGGCGTACAATCCGCTGTGCCAGTTCCTGAGCCGGTAAGTGCGCCCGGCGCTGAAGGCGGACATAGGCGGGACCCCTTTCGGGCCGGGACGAGATGCGAACAGGATTCACATCTTTTCACCAGGTGAGCGATTCAGAGCTTGTCCGCCCCCGCGAGGCGATACAACGAACACCAATGGCGCACTCGCCTCCGGCACCCGGCCCGACGGGAACAGACGGACAGCAAAGCAGCCGACCAACCCGACATAGTGTCGGTTTGACCGGCCGCATTGGGTCGGTCAGCCGGTCAGCCTCATGAGCGTCCACCGGCGGCGCGACGTAGATGGCGCCGCAGGCCAGGAACACGTGGTGTTCGGCGTCGCTCATGCCGCCAATGGGCTGGATGTAGGCAAGTGCCTCGACCTCGTCCACCTGCCAGCCGGTTTCCTCGAACACCTCGCGGACAGCTGCGGCTTCGGGGGATTCTCCGTCCTCAACGATGCCGCTGGGGATCTCCCAGCTCCAGGTGCCCGTCGCGAAGCGGTGCCGCCACATCATCAGCACCTCGTCCCGATCGTTGATCACTACGACGGCGGCAACCGGGGCGAATCGCACCAGGTGATGCTCGTACCGGTCCCTTCCGAGCGGCTCGACATCGACCAGATCGAGCCGCACCCACGGACTGGTGTAGACGGGACGGCTGCCGTGGACGGCCCACTCGCTGCTCACTCGTACCTCATGATCTCGGTGGGGCGGGTCGGCGCCATCCTGCCAGAGGTGCCTACGATGGCGGCACGGTCGACGACCGGTACTGGACGTACATGGCCGAGCCCCTTCCCGGCGGATACACCGGAACTGCTCAGGCATGGGAGCGGGACTACCATCAGCTCCAGGTGGAAGCATTGTCGAAGGCTGTGTCACTGGAGAAGATCCGCAAGCACGGTGTGAGAGGAACGTCATGATTCCCCCTGTAGACCTGTCCGACGCCCAGTGGTTCAAGTCCTCCCACAGCAACAACGGCGGCGACTGCGTCGAGGTCGCCGCGGACTTCCCCGGTCTGGCCCCCGTCCGCGACTCGAAGGACCCTCAGGGCCCGTCCCTCCTCTTCCCGACCGAGGCCTGGACGTCGTTCGTCACCGCCGTCCACAGCGGCGAGTTCGGCGAGATCTGAGCCCCAGCCCGGAATCCGCAGGCCCGGACCGTTCACGGTCCGGGCCTGCGGTCGGTTCCTCCCCCGCCCCCTGGGGCAGGCTTGCGATGACGACGCGATCAGCTATCCACCAAGGGAGTCGGCATGGGCGAGAACGTTGACCTGACGGGCGCTTCCTGGAGCAAGAGCAGCTACAGCAACAACGGGGGCAACTGCATTGAGGTGGCGCCCGGCTTCCCTGACGTGATGCCCGTTCGCGACTCCAAGGACCCCCACGGACCGGCCCTGATCTTTGCCGCTGAGGCCTGGAAGTCGTTCATCTCTGCTGTTTGCAGCGACGAGTTCGGCGAGGTTTGAGCCCCAACCCGGCATCCGCAGGCCCGGACCGTTCACGGTCCGGGCCTGCGGTCGGTTCCTCCCCCGCCCCCTGGGGCAGGCTTGCGATGACGAAACGCAATCAGCTATCCACCAAGGGAGTCGGCATGGGCGAGAACGTTGACCTGACGGGAGCCTCCTGGAGCAAGAGCAGCTACAGCAACAACGGCGGGACCTGCATCGAGGTGGCTCCCGGCTTCCCCGGCCTGATGCCCGTCCGCGACTCGAAGGACCCTCAGGGACCGGCCCTCGTCTTCCCGGCCGAGGCCTGGGCGTCGTTCGTCACCGCCGTCCGCTGCGGCGAGTTCGGCGAGGCCTGAGGAAAGAATCCGGCCCGCGTCCGACCCTGAAGCATCCCAACGGGCTGACCATCAGGTGAGCGAGCCCTGCCGGGTGTCCATCCCCATGACGTTGTCGTCGAAGTACGGGTGTCGATCTCCACACCGTCGTGCCGAGCCCTGGCAGGGCCCGCTCCACTGATCAACCCGCGCAGGAAGTCGGCGGGGCCGACTTCTGGTGCGGGGCGGCTTCGGTGCGGCAGTGGGTGAGGGCGTGGCGGATGCGGGTGTCGGGGTTGGGGGTGGCGGTGAGGAGTTCGCCGGCGGTGGTGAGGGCGGTCCAGTAGGTGGCGGGGTCGCCGGTGCGGGGCAGGGGGCGGGCGAAGGCGAGGGAGAGGTAGGCCGCGGTGAGGTTGCCGGTGGTGAACCAGCGCTGGAGCCCGTGGCGGTGGCCGGGGCGGATGCCACCCATGGCGTCCATGGCCGTCAGGAAGAGGTCGACGACAGCGAGTTCGGCCTCCGTGAGGGACTTGGGGACGTCGAAGACACCGAGGGCTTCGAGGACTTCGCCGGTGTCGCACTCGGAGTCCGGGCGGGGGTCGGCCAGGAGGGCGTCGTAGCAGTCGGCGAGGCGGCGGGTGGTCTCGGCGAGCGGGATGTCCAGGGCGAGGCAGACGGCCCGGGCGACGGGCAGCGGCGGGTGGCCGAGGCGCGCGATCAGGGCGTAGGTCGCGGCGGGGGTGGCGCCCCGGGAGAGGGTGTGGCGGGCCAGGGTGGTCAGCGAGGGCTGGTGCATGGGGAGTTCGGGCCTTCAGACGGTGACGAGAGTGGGCACGGGGGTGGGGGCGACGAGCACCCAGACGAACTTGCCGATGCCGCCCGGGCGGGAGGAGCAGCCCCAGCGCTCGGCGAGCTCGTCGACGAGGAACAGGCCGCGCCCGCACTCGTCGTCCGGCGAGGCGGTACGCAGGGTGGGGCGGCCGGTGCCGGCGTCGTGGACTTCGAGGCGCAGGCGGGATCCGCAGAGGGAGATGCGGATCTCGATGTGGCAGTCGTCGGGGCCGTCGGAGTGCTGCACGGCATTGGCGAAGAGTTCGCCCAACAGCAGTTCGGCGGTGTCGCGGTAGCGGTCGCCGGATGGCAGGGCGGCCAGGTAGGCCCGGAGCAAGTACCGGGCCAGTGGCGTGGATTCGACACGGGCATCGAGCCGCGCGACGAACGCGCGAGGCCGACGGGCAGTGAGCATGGGGACCTCGGAGGGCTCGGAGGGGAACGCAACCAGAGGATCGATCGCAACGGCGGGTTCCGGCAATTGCGGCCTCACCGTGATTTCACGGTGAGGCCGCTACAGGTCGACAGCCATTCACCACAGCGTGACGAAAGCCGACTCAGGGTTCCGCAGGAATGGCCTACCGTGGAACTACAACCCTCTGCTGGACGGAGCCAAGATGCCCCGCGCCGCCGACCCGCGCACTGCCGCTGCCCGACTTGCCGCCTCTGCTGGGGCCTCCGGCTGGACGCCCTGGCAGCTATCCAGCGCAATCGCGCGCGAATGCGCTGTGAGTCTGCTTCAGGCTGCACGCCTCAGCCGCGGATGGTCCCTGCGACAGGCAGCTGACGAACTCGCCCAGCTGGGCCACCGCGTCACAGTGCAACAGCTCTCGGCCTGGGAGCAGGGCACCACGAGGCCATCGATCGAGCGTCTTGACGCGTTGTGCCGCCTCCACCGAACCAGACCCGACCGTCTGGGCTATGGCACCGACTACACCCCTGTGGACAGCCAAGCTGCTCCGTCCACCCCGAGCACCAGCACCGAGGTTTCCATTGACCCGATGCAGGCAGAGATGCCGGCTGCCCGGCACGCCATACTTCGTGGACTACTCAGCCAGGTAGGTCTGAGCCTGTCCGCTCCGGTCTTGTCCGCCCTCGTGAGCGCTCGCCAGGACGGGGCCGCCGTCTTCACCGCGAGTGTGGCCGACACCACCGTGGATCAGTGGGAGAACACCGCTGCCGAGTATGGCCACGCTTACCAACACACTCCGCCGGCCCGGCTCCTCGGCGATTCCGTGTTGGACTTCCTCGACGTCCGGCAGCTCCTCAGCCGCCGACAGTCGGCCGACCACCGCACCCGTCTGTGCCACGTCGCTGCCAGACTCGCCGCCACCGCAGGCATCGCCCTGGTCGCGATGGGCGAGCACCGCGAAGCACGGGCCTGGTACCGCGTTGCACAGCTCGCAGCCGAGGAAACTCATGACCGTGCCCTCCGCGCGTGGCTTGTAGCACGTGAGGCCGTCATCCCGTTCTACTACGGGGCGCCAGCCGGCGCGGCCGAGCTGGCCGAGCGGGCTCGGGTCATCGCGGGTACCACGGTGTGTGCCACCGCTGCATGGGCGCCCGCGCTGAAAGCTCGCGCGCTCGCGCGCCTCGGCCGCCCCGAGGAAGCCCGCGCCGCCATGCTCCTCGCTGAACGGGCGTTCGTCCGGCTGGGAGCAGAACACACCGCCGACCTGGCATACGGATATACAGAGCGTCAACTTCGCTGGCACATGGGCAGCATGTACACCACTCTCGGTGACATCCGGCGCGCGCGGCAATCGCTCGACCAGGCTCTCAACCTCTACGCACCCACTCAGTACCTCGACCGAGCTCTCATCGCTTTGGACCAGGCAGACGGCCTGATGCGCATCGGTGAGATCGGCTCGGGAGCGCAGATCGGCATGGCGGCGGTTGCCACACTCCCGGACGAGCACCGGACCGGGATCGTGCTGGCCCGGGCACGGGAGGTCGCAGCGGCGGTGCCACCGCGCGCGGCCCGTCTACCCTTGGTTGTTGATCTTCGCGAGATGCTGGCCCTGCCGAACTAAGGTCGCCGAGCGAGCACTTGGAGCAGCCCGGTGACCGCGACACCTGCCACGATCTCTCGCCGGTCGATCATGCCCTGGATCCGGGAGATCGCGATCCACTCGATCCGGTCAGCCTCATGGGCGTCCACCGGCGGCGCGACGTAGATGGCGCCGCAGGCCAGGAACACGTGGTGTTCAGCGTCGCTCATGCCGCCGATGGGCTGGATGTAGGCAAGTTCCTCGACCTCGTCCACCTGCCAGCCGGTTTCCTCGAGCACCTCGCGGACCGCTGCGGCTTCGGGGGATTCTCCGTCCTCAACGATGCCGCTGGGGATCTCCCAGCTCCAGGTGCCCGTCGCGAAGCGGTGCCGCCACATCATCAGCACCTCGTCCCGATCATTGATCACTACGACGGCGGCAACCGGGGCGAATCGCACCAGGTGATGCTCGTACCGGTCCCTTCCGAGCGGCTCGACATCGACCAGATCGAGCCGCACCCACGGACTGGTGTAAACGGGACGGCTGCCGTGGACGGTCCACTCGCTGCTCACTCGTACCTCATGATCTCGGTGGGGCGGGTCGGCGCCATCCTGCCAGAGGTGCCTACGATGACGGCACGGTCGACGACCGGTACTGGACGTACATGGCCGAGCCCCTTCCCGGCGGATACACCGGAACTACTCAGGCATGGGAGCGGGACTGCCATCAGCTCCAGGTGGAAGCATTGTCGAAGGCTGTGTCACTGGAGAAGATCCGCAAACAAGGTGTGAGAGGAACGTCATGATTCCCCCTGTAGACCTGTCCGGCGCCGCGTGGTTCAAGAGCAGTTACAGCAACAACGGCGGGACCTGCATCGAGGTGGCTCCCGGATTCCCCGGCCTGATGCCCGTCCGCGACTCGAAGGACCCTCAGGGACCGGCCCTCGTCTTCCCGGCCGAGGCCTGGGCGTCGTTCGTCACCGCCGTCCGCCACGGCGAGTTCGGCGAGGCCTGAGGAAAGAATCCGGCCCGCGCCCGACCGGGGAGCATCCCGACGGGCAGCCGGCCCGTCAGGTGAGCGAGCCCTGCCGGGTGTCCATCCCCATGACGTTGTCGTCGAAGTACGGGTGTCGATCTCCACGCCGTCGTGCCGAGCCCTGGCAGGGCCCGCTCCACTGATCACTCCGCGCAGGAAGTCGGCGGGGTCGACTTCTGGTGCGGGGTGGCGTGGGTGCGGCAGTGGGTGAGGGCGTGGCGGATGCGGGTGTCGGGGTTGGGGGCGGCGGTGAGGAGTTCGCCGGCGGTGGTGAGGGTGGTCCAGTAGGTGGCGGGGTCGCCGGTGCGGGGCAGGGGGCGGGCGAAGGCGAGGGAGAGGTAGGCCGCGGTGAGGTTGCCGGTGGTGAACCAGCGCTGGAGCCCGTGGCGGTGGCCGGGGCGGATACCGCCCATGGCGTCCATGGCCGTCAGGAAGAGGTCGACGACGGCGAGTTCGGCGTCGGTGAGGGACTTGGGGACGTCGAAGACACCGAGGGCTTCAAGGACTTCACCGGTGTCGCACTCGGAGTCCGGACGGGGGTCGGCCAGGAGGGCGTCGTAGCAGTCGGCGAGGCGGCGGGTGGTCTCGGCGAGCGGGATGTCCAGGGCGAGGCAGACGGCCCGGGCGACGGGCAGCGGCGGGTGGCCCAGGCGCGCGATCAGGGCGTAGGTCGCGGCCGGGGTGGCGCCCCGGGAGAGGGTGTGACGGGCCAGGGTGGTCAGCGAGGGCTGGTGCATGGGGAGTTCGGGCCTTCAGACGGTGACGAGGGCGGGCGCGGGGGTGGGGGCGACGAGCACCCAGACGAACTTGCCGATGCCGCCCGGGCGGGAGGAGCAGCCCCAGCGCTCGGCGAGCTCGTCGATGAGGAACAGGCCGCGCCCGCACTCGTCGTCGGGCGCGGCGGTACGGAGGGTGGGGCGGCCGGTGCCGGCGTCGTGGACTTCGAGGCGCAGGCGGGATCCGCAGAGGGAGATGCGGATCTCGATGTGGCAGTCGTCGGGGCCGTCGGAGTGCTGCACGGCGTTGGCGAAGAGCTCACCGAGGAGCAGTTCGGCGGTGTCGCGGTAGCGCTCCCCGGAGGGCAGGGCGGCCAGGTAGGCCCGGAGCAAGTACCGGGCCAGCGGCGTCGATTCGACACGGGCATCGAGCCGCGCGACGAACGCACGGGGACGACGAGCAGTGAGCATGGGGGAAGTACCTCAAGGGATGGCATGCGAGTGGAATGCGCCGTGCGCTGCGAGATGAACGGTCTCCGCAGGTTGCGCTGTGCACCCAGCGAATCACCGGGTGTAGCCATGGTGATGCCTCGGCGGCTACGATCGGAAGGCTTCAACCTTCACGGTTCTGCCGAGTGACAAGGCAAGGGCGGTCATGGAGCTACACGAAGACGATCAGTCACTGTCTCCCGCTGTGCGCTTTGGGAATGAACTCCGCAGGCAGAGGCGCGCAAGAGGCTGGTCTCAAGCGGCGCTTGGCAAGCGCATGGGCTACAGCCACGGCTTGATCTCGTACCTCGAAGGGGCTAAGAAGCCGGTAACTCGTAAATTTGCGGTTGAAGCCGACCGCGCGTTCGACACGGGAGGGTTGTTCGTCGAACTGTGGCGTCGCATCTCGAATGCCAGCCTGCTTGAGGGGTTCGAAGAGTACGTCGAGGCCGAAGCCCGGTGCCTTAAGATCCGAACCTTTGAATTAAATGTCATCCCGGGCCTGTTCCAGACAGAGGCATACGCGACGGCCCTGGCCAGCGCGGCGATCCTCCGTGGCAGCATCACCAAGGCTCAAGCCAAGGAGCGCGTGGACCTCCTAATGGGGCGCCAGCAGGTGCTTCGTCGTATTGCACCGCCCATGGTCCACGTCGTCATGGACGAGAGCTGTCTGCTCCGCCCGGTAGGGGGGCGTGATGTCATGCTCGGCCAGCTTCAACACCTTGAGAACCTGGCCGAGCTACCCAACGTTACGTTGCAAGTGGCCCCATTCGCCCTTGGCGAGCACGTGCCGTTCACCATGCCGATCGTCCTACTGACCTTGCGAGACCGTTCGATTGTCGGCTACGCCGAGTCCCAAGCGCGCGGCATCGTGGAGCGAGGGCGTAAGGCCGTCGATGCCTGGGACAGCGACTACGATCAACTCCAGGTGGAGTCTCTACCCAAAGTGGCTTCGCTCGACGTGATCCGCACTGCTCGGAAGGACCTTGAATGATCAGCCCCACTCTCGACCTGACCGACGCCAGGTGGCAGAAGTCCGGTTACAGCAACAACGGGGGCAACTGCATTGAGGTGGCGCCCGGCTTCCCTGACGTGATGCCCGTTCGCGACTCCAAGGACCCCAACGGACCGGCCCTGATCTTTGCCGCTGAGGCCTGGACGTCGTTCGTCACCGCCGTCCGCCACGGCGAGTTCGGCGAGGCCTGAGCCCCAACCCAGCATCCGCAGGCCCGGACCGTTCGCGGTCCGGGCCTGCGGTCGGTTGCTCCCCCGCCCCCTGGGGCAGGCTTGCGATGACGAAACGCCATCAGCCATCCACCAAGGGAGTCGGCATGGGCGAGAACGTTGACCTGACGGGCGCCTCCTGGAGCAAGAGCAGCTACAGCAACAACGGCGGCGACTGCGTCGAGGTGGCTCCCGGCTTCCCCGGCCTGATGCCCGTCCGTGACTCGAAGGACCCTCAGGGCCCGGCCCTCGTCTTCCCGGCCGAGGCCTGGGCGTCGTTCGTCACCGCCGTCCGCAGCGGCGAGTTCGGCGAGGTCTGAGGAAGGGACCCGGCCCGCGCCCGACCGGGGAGCATCCCGACGGGCAGCCGACCTGTCAGGTGAGCGAGCCCTGCCGGGTGTACATCCCCATGACGTTGTCGTCGAAGTACGGAGTATCGATCTCCACACCATTGTGCGCCCGGGTGACCCCGTTGACCGACCTCTGCAGGGTGTCCGGGTTCACCCACAGCCACGGCCCGCCGCTGGACCCCTCTCCCAGGGTCCGGCAGGGCAGGTCCAGCAGGATGGGGTAGAGGATCAGCCGCTCCAGGGTCCCCGCGCAGCTCACCTGGTGGGCGGCGTAGTCGATGTTCGCCGGGTACCCGACGGCGGTGACGAAGGTCTCCTCACGCCGGTTCACCACCAGGCCGTTCCCGCCGGTGGCGTCGACCACCTTCTGCCCGTTGGCGTTGGGGTTGAGGGTGACCATCGCGACGTCCCACTCGGGGGCGTCCTTCTCGTCCAGCCAGTTGTTGAACACCCGGGCCTGCTTCCAGGTGAACATCCCGTACGGGTACGGGTCGTTGCCGTTGTACGCGGGCACGTAGATCCAGTCGACCTTGAACCACTTCGCTTCCCCGCCGTTCATCCGGCTGCCCTTGCCCGCGACGCAGTGCGCCGCCGTGATCACCATCATCTTCGAGGGGCTGTTGAGGGCGCTGGCCGTGCAGCTCTTGTTCACCTGCTCGACCGTGTTGAAGTAGAAGACCCGCCCCACCGTCCGGTCCACCGACCCGTTGACCGCGAAGCGGGCGGCCGCGGCGTCGACCTCGGCCCGGTCCGCCGCCTCCCCGCCGGCGGCCTTCGCCTCCTCGGCGACGGTGGCCGCCATCCGCTCGGGCGTCCAGTACGCGCGGGCCGCCGCGTCGTCCGCCGCGGTGGTCTCCGAGGTCGACGTGCCGGCGGTCCGGTCGGGCCGGGGCGCGGCCGCGTCGGCGGTGCCGACCGTCCCCAGCCCCAGAGCGAGCGCCAGCGCGGCGCCGCCAAGAGTCCTCAGCAACTTCACTTCGTCCCCACTTCCGTGTCCGTCGGACGGCCGGGTGACCGCCGTCATGGCAGCGTGACACCGGGCCCGGGCGCGTCGCCTGAGTACGGATACTCAAAGAAAGTGCGCGAACAGGCTTGATCAGCAAGGGAATTCACTTCTCGGCCGGTCCCGCGACCGTTTCCGTCACCCGTTCGGCGGCAGCACGGCTCGGGGCAGCCGATGGTGCCGCACCGGGGCCTCGGGCAGCGCAGCCGGAGTCCGCCGGGCGCTCCGGGCAGCGGCGGGTTCGGCGAGGTCCGGGCGCCGTCCCGCTGCCGGGTGGTGGGGCCACCCCTCTCAGCGGTGGCGCTTGGCCGCTCGCCGGGTGGAGCATACGGAACGTGACGGGGGCGGTTGGCGAGGTGAAAGCGGAGGGGTGGGGGTGGGGGTGAGGATGTAAGTCCACGGCCCCGCCGCTTTCCCCGGTACAGCCGGCCCCACCCGGCGAACGGTGGTTCCCGTACTCGCGCCCACCCCGGCGTCGCCACAGCAGTTATGACGGATAGACAGACACCGCCACACGCGTCCACACATGTGAACGACATCGCTGTGCACAGCACATATCCTCGCCACAGACTCCCCCACGCCCCGCAGGTCCGCAGGTCCACAGGTCCGCACTGCACCTATCAACGCCCCCCCCTGGCGGGGCATTCACCGACACGACCGAATTCGTGTCAACGGACGGGCCGTTCGCCCGTCATCCCCGAGAGGACTCATGCAGAAGACAACGAGGCTCCCCGCGTTCGTCGGCGCCATCGCCCTGGTCGTCGGCACCGTCGTCGCCGCCGGCACTCCGGCGTCGGCGGCCGCGGGCGGGTACCAGATCCAGAACAAGGCGACCGGCCTGTGCCTGACCGGGACGGTCGACACGCCGTCCGCCATCCACCCCGTCTACGAAGCTCCTTGCGGGACCAAGTCCACGCAGCACTGGGCCAACATCACGAACATGCTCTCCCTGGTGGGCGTCGGCACGTACAGCCTCTGTCTGACCGTGGGCAACTACGGCGACGTGTACACCACGGGGTGCAAGCCCGAAGGTGACTTCGGGTGGAACTACACCGACCAGGGGTGGAAGTACGCGTCGCTCAGGGGCGACTACACCAGCCTCTACAACACCGGCAAGGGCTGCTACGTGCAGGCGATCTCCGGCGGCCAGTCCGCCTGCATGCCGGGGTGGACCGGGGACTCCAAGCAGTTCCGTTTCCTGGAGGGTTCTGTCGGGTCGCCCCCCTCCGTGCCGAACACGGTGCGGTTGGTGGACCTGCGGCCGGACGGCCGGCTGCAGAACGCCGAGGGTGACTTCTCGGCCGGCCAGTGGAGTTCGTGGAGCGACATGGGCGCCTACGGGGTCAGGGAGGTGACCAGCGCGGCCACCGGTTCCGTGAACCGGATCTTCGTGATCACCGACGACGGCCAGATCTACGAGAAGGACGGCGACTACGGGAGCGGTCAGTGGTCGGGCTGGTTCCACCCGGCGACGGGGAACCTGCCGACCTCCGCGGTGGCGATCAGCGCGTCGTCGTTCGGCAACACGGTGCACCTGGTCGTCGTGGGCGCGAACGGTCATCTCTACAACTCCGACGGTGACTTCACGGCCGGCCGGTGGAACGGGTGGACGGACCACGGCGGCAACTTCAAGCGGGTCGCCAGCGCCTCGACGTCCACCAACGTCAACCACATCTTCGCCATCGACGGCAACAACCGGGTCAACGAGCTCGACGCGGACTACGCGGCCGGCAGCTGGGGCTCCTGGTCGGCGGCCGGGTCGAACGCGTTCACCGCGCAGGACGTCGCGGCGTCCGCCTCCGGCAACATCGTGCACCTCAGCGCCATCGCACCGGACGGCACCTGGTCGAACACCGACGGCGACTTCAACCGGGGCCAGTGGAACGGCTGGACCAAGATGCCCGGATCCGGCCTCAAGCGCATCGCCAGCGCCGCCGCCAACAACGTGAACCACATCTTCGTCGTCGACGGCAACAACCGCCTCCAGGAGATCGACGGCGACTACAACGCCGGCCGCTGGAGCTCCTGGAACCAGGCCGCCACCGGCGCCGACTCCATCGGCGTCGCCGCCGCCTTCACCCACTGACCGAAGAGCCCACGTACGGCGATGCCGTGACCGCCGCTCCCACCGCGTCCGGCGCGCCCGAGCCTCGTGCCGGGCCGCCGGGCGCGGTGTGTCCGTGCCGGGCAGCGTCCGCCGTCCGCCGTCCGCCGTCCGCGTCCCGCGTACGGCCCGCACCACCCACCTTTGGGGTGCCAGATCCGGAGAATGCCATGACCCGTCCCACCGCCCTCGCCGCGGCCACCGTTGTGCTGGCCGCGGCGGGATTCGCCGCGGCCCCCGCCCCCGCGAGCGCCTCGGCCACCAGCCCGACCACAGCCCCGCCGACGGTCCGGGTCCTGCCGTTGGGCGACTCGATCACCTACGGCCGGAACAGCTGCACCGGCAACGGCTACCGGGGGCCCCTGCAGAACCTGGTCGCCGCCGAAGGGCGCTTCGCCATCGACTACGTCGGCTCGCAGCAGAACGGCGTGATGGCCGACCCGGCGAACGAGGGCCACCCGGGATACACGGTCGACCAGATCAGCGACAACATCGACGGATGGCTGGCGGCCACCCACCCGGATGTCGTGCTGCTGCACATCGGCGCCAACGACCTCAACCAGTACGCCGGCGGATCGGACACCGCCGCCAAGGCGGAACGGCTGGTGAACCGGATCTTCGCGGACCAGCCCGGCGTCACCGTCATCATGCAGGGACTGGTTCCCACCATGTCCGGCATGAACAGCCCCATGCCGGACATGGCGAGGAACATCCCGGACTACAACGCCGCCCTCCAGCGACTGGAGGCCACCGAGCAGCAGGCGGGCAGGCACTTCAGGTACGTCGCCGCTCCGGCGCTGGTTCCGGCCGGCCAGGGCACGGCCACCGAGCCCGCGCAGATGTCGGACGGACTGCACCCGAACGACGCCGGCTACGCCGTGATGGGCCGGAACTTCCTGGCGCCGCTCGACCAGGCGTACAACGCCCGCTGGTACACCGGCCGCGCCGCGCAGTCCCCACGGCCGGCCAACACGGTCCGCCTGGTGAACCTGGCACCGGACGGCAGCCTGCGCAACAACGAGGGCGACTTCACCGCGGGCTCGTGGAGCGGATGGAGCAGCCTGGACGCCTCGGGGATCAAGGAGGTGACGAGCGCCGCGACATTCTCGGTGAACCGGATCTTCGCGATCGGCCGTGACGGTCGGGTGTACGAGAAGGACGGCGACTACGGCCGCGGGCAGTGGTCGGGCTGGTTCCAGCCGAGCATCGGGGCACTGCCCTCGCCGGCCGTCTCCATCACCGCCTCCTCGTTCAACCACACCGTCCACCTGGTGGTGATCGGCGCCGACGGACACCTGTACAACTCCGACGGCGACTACGAGGCCGGCCGGTGGAACGGGTGGACGGACCACGGCGGCAACTTCAAGCGGGTCGCCAGCGCCTCCACGTCCACCAACGTCAACCACATCTTCGCCATCGACGCCAACAACCGGGTCAACGAGCTCGACGGCGACTACTGCGCCGGCAGCTGGGGCTCCTGGGCGGCGGCCGGGTCGAACGCGTTCACCGCGCAGGACGTCGCGGCGTCCGCCTCCGGCAACATCGTGCACCTCAGCGCCATCGCACCGGACGGCACCTGGTCGAACACCGACGGCGACTTCAACCGGGGCCAGTGGAACGGCTGGACCAAGATGCCCGGATCCGGCCTCAAGCGCATCGCCAGCGCCGCCGCCAACAACGTGAACCACATCTTCGCCGTCGACGGCAACAACCGCCTCCAGGAGATCGACGGCGACTACAACACCGGCCGCTGGAGCTCCTGGAACCAGGCCGCCACCGGCGCCGACTCCATCGGGGTCACCGCCGCCTTCACCCGCTGAGCCGGCGCGCGGCACCGGCACACGCGCCGGCTCGTCGGCCGGCGTCCTTTCCACGGGAGTCCCGGTCGGGTGAGGGCGGTCGTCGCCGCGCGTGAAAGCAGGGCCTCCTGGCAGCTCGAAGGGCGTCTACGCCGAAGAGCCGTCCAGGAGGCCCTGTCGGCGCGGCCCTGCGGCCATCGCGGGGGCCTGCGGGTCAGGCGGTGCAGGTCGCGGCGTCCAGCAGCTTCTCGAAGGCCTTCCGGGTGGGCAGCGGGGTCGACAGGCCGCTGTTGTTCATCGAGACGGAGATCTGGCGGCGCAGGTCGGGGCTGGTGTACAGGAAGGTGCTGAAGCCGGGGATGCCGCCGGTGTGGCCCCACAGTTCGCCGCAGTCGGTGGTGGTCCGTTCCAGCCCGAGGCCGTACCGGCCCTGGCTCTGCGGGGTGACCGTCATCATCTCGGCGAGCTGCGGGCGGGGCAGCAGCCGTCCGCCGAGCAGGGCGGTGATGAAGGTGTCGAGGTCGGCGGTGGTGGAGATCCCGGCGCCGGCCGCGCCCGCCATGCTCGGGTCCAGGTCGGTGACGTCCACGCGGCCGGTGGGCAGGTCGAAGTAGCCGTGGGCGTGCGGGCCGGGGATGACCGTCTCGTGGTCGGGCATGGAGGTGCCGGTCAGGCCCAGCGGGCGGATGATGCGGCGCTCGACCTCCTGCTGCCAGGTGCGGCCGGTGGTCCGCCGGATGATCTGTCCGGCCAGGACGTAGTCGGTGTTGGAGTAGTGGTAGCCCTGGCCGGGCGGGAAGTACGGCGGGTGGCCGTTGGCGAGGGCGATGAGCTGCTGCGGTGTCCAGCGGGTGTAGCGGCCGGACTCCAGCCACCGTTCGAGGGCACCGGGCGCGGTGGGGTCGAAGGCGTGGTCCTCGGTGAAGTCGAACAGCCCGCTGGTGTGGTCGAGCAGCCGGCGCAGGGTGATGTCCGCGCCGTTCGGCACCGCGCCCGGCAGCAGCCGTTCCACCGGGTCGTCCAGGCCCAGCCGTCCCTCGGCGACCAGTTGGAGGACGACGGTGGACACGAAGGTCTTGGTCACGCTGCCGATCCGGAACCGGCCGGTCGCCGAGGCGGGGGCGCCGGTCGCGTCGTCGGCGGTGCCGGCGGCGCCCTTCCACAGGGTGCGGCCGTACCCGCCGACCCGGGCGAGCGAGGCCGAGGCGCCGGAGTCGACGACGGCCCGCACCGCGGCGTCCAGGGCCCCGGGGTCGAGTTATCCGTCATCCGCCATGTGACAGGATGCGGGGCCATGACGACCAGCGAACGCTTCCAGGTAATGCGGGCGAGCGAACG